>NZ_AXCC01000022.1:0-2639 GCF_000475315.1 Marinobacter sp. EN3 | reverse complement strand
TGCATATTCCGGCCCATCGTGACCGCCCATTCCGTTTGAACGTGACCGCCTGTTCCGGGTGATCGTGACCACTCATTCCGTTTTATCGTGACCGATTTCGGGTCGTTTTCCGGAATCGCCGGTCACGATGCCGGAATCATCGGTCACGTTCCTCCGGAATCCCTGCCAACGCGCTGGAATTCTTCAACTTTATCCGGCATACCCCTTCCTTTTCATCACGAGGAAGGGCGGATGCCGGCAGCGAGGATTTCCATGCGACAAATCATCGAGGTCTTGCGCCTCAAGTACGAAGCGGGCCTGAGCCATGAGCGCATTGCCCGCGCCTGTGGCCTTTCCAAGGGTGTCGTCGGCAAGTACGTCAGTCTGGCCACGGCTCAAGGCATCACCTGGCCATTGCCGGAAGGCACGGACGAAGCACGGCTGGAAGCCCAGCTGTTCCCGGCCAAGACGCCGCCTTCACGCTTTGCCGAGCCCGACTACTTCCAGGTCCATCAGGAGCTGAAGACCAAGGGCGTCACCCTGCAACTGCTGTGGGCCGAGTACGTGGAGCGCCACGGCGATAAGGCCCGCCGGTACAGCCAGTTCTGCCACCACTACCGGCTCTGGCGCGGCCGGCAGCGGCGCAGCATGCGCCAGGTCCATCGGGCCGGTGAGAAGATCTTTATCGACTACTGCGGGCCCACGGTTCCGGTGGTGGATCGCAGCACCGGCGAGATGCGCAAGGCCCAGGTCTTTGTGGCCGTGCTGGGCGCGTCCAGTTATACCTTCGCCGAGGCCACCTGGAGCCAGTCCCTGCCGGACTGGATCGCCTCTCACCAGCGGATGCTGGCGTTCTACGGTGGCGTACCGGAACTACTGGTTCCGGACAACCTCAAGGCAGCGGTCACCAGAGCAGACCGATACACGCCCCAGATCAACGAGACCTATGCGGAACTGGCCGCCCATTACCAGATGGCGGTGTTGCCAGCACGCCCCTACAAGCCCAAGGACAAGGCAAAAGCGGAAGCCGGCGTGTTGCTGGTTGAACGCTGGATCCTGGCCCGGTTACGACATCAGACGTTCTTCTCCCTGGCCGAGCTAAATGCAGCCATCACCGGGCTGTTACCGGCCCTAAACAGGCGCCCGTTCCAGGGGCGCTCCGAGAGCCGCCAAAGCCTGTTCGAGGCACTGGACCGACCCGCGCTCAGGCCGCTCCCCGCAACGCCCTACGTCTACGCCGAGTGGCGAAAGGCACGACCGGGCATCGACTACCACATCGAGATCGACAAACGGCTGTACAGCGTGCCTCACGCACTCGTGGGCGTGAAGCTGGATGTTCGGGTGACCGATACGTCCGTGGAGGTGATGCACAAGGGCCAGCGGGTCGCCCTTCATTCCCGTCACGGCAAGGGCCGCTTCGTCACCCTGACCTAGCATATGCCCAAGTCCCATCAGGCCCACCAGAACTGGTCACCGGGCCGCTTCCTGAACTGGGCCACGGACATCGGCCCCGCCACGCTCGACGTGGTGCAGCGCCAGCTCAAGGATCGTCCTCATCCCGAACATGGCTACCGAGCATGCCTGGGTCTGCTGAACCTCAGTCGCCGCTACAGCCGTGACCGCCTGGAGCAGGCTTGTAGCCGAGCACTGGCCATCAACTCGGCCAGCTACCAGAGCATCACCTCGATCCTGAAGCAGGGTCTGGATCAGTTGCCTCTGCCACTGACCGAGGAAGAACCGGAACTGGCCGATCTGCCCGTTCACACCAACGTTCGCGGCCCCCGCTACTACCACTGATCCCGGAGACACTGATGTTGACTCAAAACACCCTCGATACCCTGCGCCAGCTCAAGCTGACCGGCATGTGCGATGCCCTGGAACAACAACGGGCACAGCCCGACACCCACGACCTGGCGTTCGAGGAACGCCTGGCCTTGCTGATCGACCGGGAGGTGCTACATCGTGAAAATCGCCGTCTGGATCGGCTGCTGAAGGCGGCCCGGTTGCGGGTCCCTGCCTGCGTGGAAGACGTCGATTACCGCCACCCGAGAGGGCTGGAGCGCTCCCGTATGGCGGGGCTGGCCAGCTGTGACTGGATCCGCCAATCCCTGAACCTGTGCATCACCGGCCCGACCGGTTGCGGCAAGACCTGGCTGGCCTGCGCCCTGGGCAACCAGGCCTGCCGGCAAGGGCTCTCGGTTCGCTACTTGCGCGTGCCGCGCCTGTTCGAGCAGGTGCGCATCGCCCACGGCGATGGCAGCTACGCACGGTTGATGAACCAGTTGCTGAAGACCGACCTGCTGATCCTGGACGACTGGGGCATGCAGAAGGTCACGGCACAACAACGACAGGACCTGATGGAGGTGATCGAAGACCGGCACGGGCGAGGCTCAACGCTCATCGCCAGCCAGCTACCCACGGAACACTGGCATGACTACATCGGCTCCGCCACGCTGGCCGATGCCATCCTGGACCGACTCCTGCACGGCGCTCACCGACTCAATCTGAAGGGGGAATCACTGCGAAAAGCGAAAGCACAAAATACGGAATCGGTTGACCCATCGTGACCGCTCAGAGTACAAAACTGACTCCAGCGTGATGGCCGTGTGCAAATCGGTCACGATCCCCGGAATGACCGGTCACGTTCGCCGGAATACGCA
>NZ_AXCC01000021.1:0-212596 GCF_000475315.1 Marinobacter sp. EN3 | reverse complement strand
GGGATCACCAGACGCTTACGAAAAAGGCATCTAAAAGGGATTCTCAATGCTTGGCGGTTTTGGTTTCAAGAGCTGCTTAAGTGTTTAAGGCATAAAGCTTTAGTTTGGGGCTTGCGTTGGTGACCCCTTTGGTTCCTATGCCACTAACGTTACGGACTAACTGGATGAAGAACGTGACTAAAACTCTATATTTACTGCTGGTGTGTGTCTTGGTTGCTGGCTGTAGCAGCAAAGCCGTGTATGACAATGTGCAGAGAAACAACCGACAGGAATGTGTCAGTGTGCCACCCCCTCAGTATGATGAATGCATCGAACGTTCCAGTAAGTCATACGAAGAGTACGAGAGGGATCGGTCTGAGGTACTCCAGTCTGAACCATAGAGCCGTGGGCGGGAAAATCGGGCTCATTATGTGTTTACCTTTCGCAGCCTTTCCGCCGCAGTGGTGGCACCCCGAAAACCCGCTTGTAAGCCCTCGAAAACGCCGCTTCGGATTGGTACCCCAGCTCTTCAGCCAGCTTAGTCAGTGTCACGGGTGATTGACCAATTCTGAGTCGCGCCAGGTTCATCCTCCATTCGGTCAGGTACTGTTTGACTGAAGTGCCTATCACCTCGGTAAACCGGGCGGAAAACCCCGAGCGGGACATGCCCGCGTGCTTGGCCAGCCGGCTGACTGTCCAGTCAGCCTCAGGGTGTGCGTGTATGGCCGCCAGAGCCTTGCCCAGTTTCGGATCTTTCAGCGCGCCCAGCCAGCCTTTGCTGGCTTCCGCGCTTGAGTTGATCCAGTGTCGTATGGCCTGAATCACGATGATATCTGCCAGGTGGGCCATCACTGTGACTCCGCCGGGTGATAGTGCGCGGGCTTCCTGCTCCATCAGTTGTATCAGCGTTGTAAGCTGGGCGGGCAGGGCGCCATCGTCGCCTTTGATGTGAATGCACTGTGGCAATTCACGAATGAGCTTCTGAGCTGCAATCTGGTCGAAGCCAAGCACGCCGCAGGTCAGTCGGGTTTCTTCTTCGCCCGTGCGCTGTTCTTCCGTGCCGGCCCCGCCATAGCGCATGAACTCAAAGCGGTCTGTCAGCCGGGTGACGGGAATATCAAAAAAGGGCTCGCACGGCTGATTGTTACTATGGGAAATACAGTGGCCTTCCCCTTTGGGTACCAGCGCCATGTCGCCCGTTTTAAGGAGCAGGCTGTCCTGGTCTTTGAAACGCAACCAGCAGCTTCCCTGGGTGACGATGTGAAACATCATTTTGCCCCCGAGCGGCGGCATCTCCATTCCCCACGGGGTAATCAGTTCGGCAGTCGCGTAGACGGTACCGTCCATACGAAGTGAGCACAGCGTCTCGCCGAGTGGATCGGAGGTTGTTGGCATGCGCCGCTCAAGTTCAGGGATCATTGTTTCTCACGTGTTTTGGACGATCTGCAAAATATAGTAGATAAAAAAGCATTAAGCATCAGTTTTTGTCCTCGTAAACTGGAACCTTCAGTGATCGTTTAACGAGGACCAAACCATGACATCAGAAGTCGTCGCTGTTGTTGGCGCCACCGGTAAGTCCGGTTCCAGGGTATTGGCAAAACTGGGTGAGATGGGGCTGGAGGCGCGCGGCCTGTCACGCTCTTCCCCTATCCCCTTCGATTGGGCAGACCGCAGTACCTGGGCCGCGGCACTTCAGGGAGTGCGTGCTGCCTACGTTACGTATTTCCCGGATCTCGCGGTGCCGGCGGCGGAAACGGATGTGCGTGCCTTTGTGGCGGAAGCTAAACAGCAGGGTGTGGCGCACCTGGTATTGATGTCGGGGCGTGGAGAGGCGGGTGCACGGCGGGCAGAACAGGTACTGGAAAGCAGCGGGTTGGACTGGAACGTGGTTCGCGCCAGCTGGTTTATGCAGAACTTCAGTGAAAGCTTTATGCTGCAGGGCCTGCAGGCGGGTGAGCTGGTGTTGCCCAGGCCCAACGCCAGGGAACCATTCATCGATGTGGATGACCTGGCCAGTGTGGCGGTAGCGGCGCTGACCAATCCCGCATTGAAAAACCAGGTATTGGAAGTTACCGGTCCGGAGCTGCTCTCGTTCGAGGAGTGTGTGCATGCGATTGCTGCGGCCAGTGGCCGTGAGATCCGGTTTACGCCGTTACCGGTGGAGGCCTATCTGGATGGCGCCAGGGCGCAGGGTATGGCAGACGACATGGCGTGGCTGATCAACGAACTGTTTGTGAACATTCTTGATGGCCGCAATGAAAGCACCACTCCAACGGTTGAACAAGTGCTGGGGCGGCCTGCGCGCCGGTTCAGGGACTATGTTGCTGATGTTGTGCCTATGGGGGTGTGGTGATTGGGTGATCGCTTGCTTGAGGTTCGATATTGTCTGTGTCCGGAGTTTATGAAGAAGTTTATGGTTTTGTGAACTTTCCACGATAGACTCAGAGGACTGACGATAATACTGGATTGGCCGCCAGTGTTGACCGAAAGGAGCCCTCAGCTGCATGCCGCGCACGGTATTGATAATCGAAGACAATCCCGGTATCGGCGAACTGGTCCGCATGCAGGTATCCGACCTGGGCATGACTGCGGTTCTGCGGGACCGGGGCGACAGCGGCCTGGCGCGGTTCCGGGACGGTGGTATTGATCTGGTGATTCTGGACCTCATGCTTCCGGGCCTGGATGGCCTGGCGGTGTGCCGGGAAATACGCTCCAGTGCGGGTTATGTGCCGGTGCTCATGCTGACCGCCAAGAGCACCGAGCTGGACAGGGTGCTGGGGCTGGAAATGGGGGCGGATGACTACCTCACCAAGCCTTTCAGCGTGGCGGAACTGTCCGCTCGCATCAAAGCTCTGTTCCGGCGGGTGGACGCGCTCTCCCGGAAGAACTCACCCGAAGACGACGTGGCGGAGATCGAGGCGGACGGGCTGCGGATTGATCCGGTTCGGCGCCGGGTGTTCCTGGAGTGCCGCGAGCTCGATCTGACCGCCCGTGAGTTCGATCTTCTGTGGCACTTTGCTTCCCATCGTGGCCGGGTTTTCAGCCGGGCCCAATTGCTGGATGCCGTCTGGGGGTACAATCACGACGGCTACGAGCACACCGTAAACACCCATATCAACCGCCTGCGTAACAAGATTGAGCCCGATCCGGCCCAACCGCGTTACGTTCAGACGGTCTGGGGCGTGGGCTATCGGTTTATGGATTAACCATGGGCCTTTCCGTGCTTCGAACTCTGTATGCGAGGCTGGCCATTGGTCTGTTCCTGCTGCTGTTTGTGGTGGGCGGGCTATTTACTTTGCTGAGTCTGGCCTCGGTCAGGGAGTATTCGGCTGCCGTTAACCAGCAACTGAACCGGAATCTGGCGCAGAATCTGGTTTCTGACCGAAACCTGGTCACCGATGGCCAGTTGAATCGGGATGCCCTGAAGCAGCTGTTCGAGCTGTATATGACGATCAATCCCAGCCTTGAGATTTACCTGTTGGATACCGACGGGGCCATTCGTGCCTATTCCGCCGATCCGGACCGAATCAAGCGCAATCGGGTATCCCTCGGACCAATCCAGACACTGCTCGAAAACCCGGACGCCTATCCTCTGCCGGGGGACGACCCTCGTAGTCACGATCGGCAAAAAGTGTTCTCTGTGACCCCCGTTCCCTCGGCAGCCGCCCCTGCCGGCTACCTTTATGTGGTTCTGAGGGGCGAAGAATTCGACCTCGCGGAGAGCATGGTTCACAGCAACCGGTTGTTGCAGATGGGCGCAGGCGCCCTGGCGGTGAGCCTGCTCGTGGGGCTCCTGGCCGGGTTGGTGTTCTTCCGAATGTTAACGCGGCGGCTGTCCCGGCTGACTGAACGGGTGGAGTCGTTTGAACGGGAATTGTCCTCGGAACAAAGCCCTCCACTGGCCGAGAAGGGCGACGACATTGATTACCTGGCCTCTCGGTTTGATCTCATGGCGCGCCGCATTGTGGCGCAGCTGGACCTCCTGAAGCACAAAGACGCCCAGCGTCGACAGCTGGTTGCTCAGGTGTCTCACGATCTTCGAACACCGCTGGCGTCAATTCAGGGCTACCTGGAAGCGCTGCGGATGAAGCATGAGACCCTGGAAGCTGAGGAGCGAGGCCGGTTCCTGGCGGTGGCCCTGTCAGAAACACACCGGTTGGGCAGGCAGGTTGAGGAGTTGTTCGAACTGGCCGCCCTGGACGCCCGTGAAAAACAGCCGGATATCGAGCCGTTTGTCATGGCTGAGTTGCTCTACGACGTCGTTCAGAAGCATAGGCCAGCAGCAGACCGAGCGGGTGTTGAGCTCATCATTTCGGCGACAGAGACCGAGAGCGTGCTGGCGGATATCGCGATGACCGAGCGGGTTCTGGACAATCTCATCAATAATGCCATCGTCCATTCTCCGCGGAATACAAGAGTCATACTCACGATGTCAGTACGGGATGGTGGAGCAGCGATCACTGTTGCCGATGCTGGGCCTGGCATCCGCGAAGAAGACCTTGGCCAGGTGTTTGACCCCTTCTACCAGGCCGCGGGAGCTGAACGTACCGGGCATGCCGGCCTGGGACTTGCGATCGCCCAGCGCTTGGTCGTCCTGCAGCAAGGCAGGCTCTCAGCGCACAATGCGAACGGTGCTGTCTTTACCCTCTGGCTACCGTTAGCTTCCTCCAGCTAGCTTTCCGCTGTGTTATAGATTTGTGATAGTTGCTGAACTTTTTTGTGAATTCAGATCGCTAGGCTGTGATTATGGATTCAAGCGAGGAGAAGTGTCATGAAACGCAAAGTTATAGGCCTGTTTTCCGCCCTGGCGCTGGTCTCCGCCGCCGGTCTTTTTGCGGCACAGGTGGCAGCAGAGCGAGTGGATAGTGCAGGTAATGCCTATGCACCGGATGATCCGGATCTGGCCGTGGCGACCTTTGCTGGCGGCTGTTTCTGGTGCGTGGAAGCCGGCTACGAAAAGATTCCTGGTGTTGTCGAGGCAGTGTCTGGCTACGCTGGTGGAGAAGAAAAAAGTCCGACCTATAAACAGGTCTCTTCCGGGCGTACAGGCCACACTGAAGCCGTCCAGGTATATTACGACCCGGACAAAATAACCTATGAGGGCTTGCTGGCCGGCCTCTGGCGAATGATGAATCCGACCGACCTGGAGGGCCAGTTCGTTGACCGTGGTCGGCAGTACCGGCCCACCATTTTTTACCACAACGAGGAGCAGAAGCGCTTCGCAGAGGCGGCAAAGCAGGCACTGGAGGCTTCCGGCGTCTATGACAAGCCGGTGGTGATCCCCATTGAGCCGCTCAAGAGATTCTATCCGGCGGAGGAATACCACCAGGACTACTACAAGAAGAATCCGGTCCGCTACAAGTTCTACACCTTCAATTCGGGGCGTTATCAGTTTATTGAAGAGGTCTATGGCGAGGATTATGAGCTGGATTTCTCGCGCTATCAGCCCAATACCGGAGTCAATGACTCGATGCCTGCGGAGGACGATCCGACAGAAGCGGCGGCAAGCGGGGGTTTTAACCCCGAACGTTTTCAAAAGCCGGATGACAAGACTCTTCGGCAGCGTTTGACGGAAATGCAGTATGAGGTCACGCAGGAGGATGGTACTGAACCCGCCTTCAACAATACCTACTGGGACAACACCAGGGCGGGGCTTTATGTGGATGTCGTTTCCGGTGAGCCGCTGTTCTCCTCACGGGATAAGTACAAGTCCGGTACCGGCTGGCCGAGCTTCACTCGCCCGATTACGCCAGAGGCAGTGGTAGAACGTGAGGACAAGTCGTTTTTCATGACCCGGACGGAGATTCGCAGTGCCCATGCTGATTCTCATCTGGGCCATGTCTTTGACGATGGTCCGGCGCCGACGGGATTGCGCTATTGTATGAATTCCGCAGCCATGAAGTTCATCCCGCTGGAGCAAATGGAAGCCGCGGGGTATGGCAAATGGATCGCCGATGTAAAAGCTCAGGGCGAACGTTAACTGGGGCGTTTGGGGTCAGGGTTTGTGAGGGATTCGTTAACGCACCCGAACCTGATCGCCGTCTTCCAGGCCACGGCCGGGGTGCCGGACCACCTGAACGCCCTCCTGCAGTCCCTGCGTTACCTGGGTCATTAAACCGTTGGATGGTCCTGTCGTGACTGTCCGGCGTCTCGCCGTTTCGCTCTCAACCATGAAAACCGCAGAAGAGCCGTTGTATTCGAAGATCGCTGAGGTGGGTACCTGCAAGGTGTCTTCGCTTTGCCACAGGATAAAGTCAGCGTCCACCCGGTAGCCGTCTCCCAGCTGTCGCCACTGCTCCCGTGGGCTGACCATATCGGCAATAACCTGAACCCGTTGTTCTTCCACGCCCAGAGCGGATACATCCTCAAACCCGATAGGCTCGATACGACGAACCGTTGCTTCCAGTACCGGCCCGCCCCAGCCACTCAGTCGCACGCCAAGGCCGGGTTCCAGTTTGACGGCATCGAAACTCAAGACCTCGACCACCACTTCCAGAGCGCCAGGGTCGCCGACCTCCAGAATAGCCTCGCCGGCCTGGATCACGCCCTCGCTCTGATGCACCAGAGCCAGAACCGCGCCGTTAACCGGAGAACGCACGGCGACCCGCTCGGCAGGTTTCTGACCATTGGAGGACGCGGTTGAAATCTGCAGCCGGGTTTGAGCGGCGGCCAGTTCATGGGCGGCCACCTCTTCATCAAACCGGGCGGAACGCAGGATTGCCTGTGGCCGGGCTGCCGTGGATTTCGCCTGTTGTAACTGTTCGGTGGAGACAAAGCGGGATTCTTCCAGAGCGAGTAGGCGCTGGTATTCATTCTGAGCGAACTCAGCATCAGCCTCCGCCGCCTGAACCTTTTGTTGGATGGATTGAAGTTCCGCCTGGGCGGCGGCTGCCCGAGCCTCGGCTTCGGCGCGGGTTCGGGCGTCCAGGATGCTGGCGGGCGTCGGGTCCACAAACGTCAGTAGCTCCCCGGGAATCACCGCGTCGCCGACGTCCAGCTGAACCCGGTGAATATAGCCGGCCACGGGGGAGGAAATCAGATAGCGATCTTTGACCCGGGTTTTACCCTCTTCAAGAATGGTCACTTCCATGGGGCCGCGTTCGACGGAGGCGAGGTCAACCCAAACTGCCTCTGGCCGCAGGATAAGCGCGAAGACGATGGCGGCCACCGAGGCCATCAAAAGCCAGAAGGCCCATTTTCCTTTGGAGATGCGTTGTGTCGCCATGTTGGGTCCCATGTGAGTGTGTGTGAATTATTCCCGGGTTTTCAGAACCGCGACAAGGTCCAGTTTACGAAGTCGCCACCAGGTGATGAAGCCGGAAATCAATGCCGACAAAATGACCACGTTGGCCGCCAATGCCAGGGTTTGGCCGGTCAGGACCAGGGGAACGCGATAGAGTTCGGTCTGCATCGCGGTAACCACAAAACTTGCCAATCCAAAACCAACCGCCCAACCCAGAGGAATTCCCAGTAACAGCAGTATGGCCAGTTCTCCGAGCAGAATGTGGGCGACTTCGTTGTGGCTGTACCCCAGTACTCTCAAGCTCGCCAGGTCTCGCCCTCGTTCGGCCAGGGAAATCCGCGCGGTATTGTAGATCACACCAAAAGCAATAATGCCGCCGAGCAGGCTGATGATGAAGGTGTAGGTCAGGAAGGTGCGCGCGAGAGTCTCGAAGAAGCTGTCGAGCATTGCCTGTCGCAGATTGGTGGCCATCACTCCCGGCGTATCCCGAAGTTCCTGGTAGACGGTGTTGGTTTGCTCCGGCGCCAGATTCATCAGCATCTGGTTCACTCTCGGGCCTTCACGCAGCGCCTTGTTCATGGCGGTCAGATTCATGTAGGCGCCCACACCGAGGAACTCGCTGGTAATGCCAGCCACCGTGAGATCCAGTTCCGGGCGTCGGCCTTCCAGCACTCGCACCCGAACTGTGTCTCCGGTCTCAACATTCAGGGCCTTGGCCAGAAAGTCGGTTACCAACAGGCCGGCAGCAGGCATGGCCACGTTCTCCAGATTCTGGTTAACCACGAATTGCAGTTTGGCGTCCCGGGGTAAGCCGGTGAGCACCGTGCGCCATCTGCGGTGTTCGTTAACCAGCTCTACGGTAACGGCCCGGCGTCCTTCGACGTAACGCACACCGGATTGGCGCGCCATTCCGTACAGTGCGGTCGGGTTGACCGGGTCGGTGAGTGTGGCGGTCAGATCCTGCTTCTGCACCCGGGCGAATTGGGTGTGCACCATCAGCGAAACAGAGCTGAACTGGAAATTCCCAACCACCACGATGGCCATGGCAATGCCAAATACCGAGAGGGCGGTTCGGCCTGGCTTTCGGGCGAGCTGCCTGACGATCATGCGTGAAGGCTGATGAAAGCGCACCCAGCCCAGCAGCCGTTCGGGAACGGTAACCCGGTATCGGGCGGGGCTCTCGGGCTGCATGGCTTCCGCTGGGGGCAAGGCGGCCGCCGCGCGGATGGAGCGCCAGCCGCCGAGCAGTGCAACTGCCATACTGATCAGGGCCAGTAACGCCAGCCACCAGGGATTGATTCGGAACAGTAGCGAAGGGAAGCGGTAGTAATCCATATACAGCTCTCCCAACCGATGCCCCAGCCAGAGGCCACTGGCGCAGCCGATGGCGAGCCCGGTAAACGCAATGGCCAGCACCAGTTGGCTGTAGTGCCAGCCGATCTGGCCATTGCTGTAGCCGAAGGCTTTGAGAATGGCGACGATTTCCCGTTGGGTACTGATCAGGCGTGTCACCACCACATTGAGCAAAAACATGGCGACGCCCATAAAAATGGACGGAAAGATAATCGCCATGGCCTTCAGCTGCTCGAGCTCGTCACTGAGAAAACGGTGTGAGAACTGGTCAGCCCGGGCGAACGCACCGGTACTGCCGTAGCGCGCCAGCAACCGGTCCAGCGGGTCGATCACATCTTCCACAGGATGCCGTGGGTCGATCTGCAGTACCAGGCTATTGAAGGCGCCCCGCATGTCCATGGCGGCGGCCAGTGCTTCCTGATTCAGCCAGAGCACGCCAAAGCGCTGGTAATCCGGCAGCATGCCCCCCGGAGGTATCACGTAGATGAATTCCGGCGACTCGACAATGCCCACGATTTTCAGGGTTTGTTGTCGGCCATTGATGATGGCGTTGAAACTGTCGTCCAGAGTGAGCTGGTGCGCATCCGCGAAGCTGCCAATGATTGCGACTTCATTGGCGTGGGTGGCGCTTGGCAGTCGACCTTGCCGGACATACAACTGGTTTACCCCGGGTTGGCCGGTCGGAGGAACAGACACCAGGTGGGCCGACACAGGTTCATCGTAATCGGGGAGATTGAGCTTCGCGGCGCCTTCCACCCGGCCGCTCAGGCGGGTCACACCCGGTAGCTTGGAAACCGTTTGCAGCACATGGCGGGGGGCCCGTTTTACCGAAACGAAAACATCAGCAAACTGGTGCTCCTGATAGTACTGATCCCGGGTGGCTGTGAGGGAGGAGTAATTGACCAGGGACATCAGGCAAACCGCGATCCCGCCCGCAATCACCAGCGCGATCGCCAGCAACTGGCCGCGCATCTGCCAGATTTCCCGTCGCAGTTTGGTGTGCAGTACGCTCGGCCCGAAAATCATGGCATCACCAGCTCAGGGTGTTCGGGTCCTGGCGTTCTGAGTTGCGGTGCTCACCGCTGATCACGCCATCCGAAAGGGTGATCACTCTGTCCGCCATGTTCGCGATTGAAGCATTGTGGGTGATGATCACCGTGGTGGTGCCGGTTTCCCGGTTGGCCCGTTCCAATGCCGCGAGGACCAGAATACCGGTGGCCGAGTCCAGGGCTCCGGTAGGCTCATCGCACAGCAGCACCCGGGGTCGCTTGGATATGGCTCTGGCAATGGCCACTCTTTGTTGCTCGCCACCGGAAAGCTGAGCCGGAAAATGGTCCAGGCGACTGGCCAGGCCCACCATGTCCAGGGCTTCTTCCGGCGCCATGGGGTCACGGGCAATCTCGGTCACGGCGATGACGTTTTCGCGGGCGGTCAGGCTGGGGATGAGGTTGTAAAACTGAAACACGAACCCGACATAATCCCGGCGATAGCGGGTAAGCTCCCGGTCTGAGGCGCCGGCCAGATCGATGTCCTGATAACGAACTTCGCCGGTAGTGGGCACATCCAGTCCGCCCAGAATGTTCAGAAGCGTGGATTTGCCTGAGCCTGAGGCGCCAAGCATTACTACCAGCTCCCCCGGATAAAGGCTGATATCGACCCCCCGCAGGGCATGCACTTCCACATCGCCCTGACGGTAGGTTTTGGTCAGGCCTTTCGTTTGAAAGACAGGAGCGGTCCGGTCGGCGTGACACGCCATGGCAGGTTCCATTGCAGTCCAGTTGATCCAGAGCCGAGTATAGCCCAATACCGATGACCGATTATTGATCCCGCGCAGACGTATTCCACGTGCGTACCCGTGCCGGATTCGGTTACAGTCATGCCACTAACCCTGTAAAGCCAATGGGAGAAAACGGAATGAGTGACCCAACTTACACACCTCCGAAAGTCTGGAAATGGGATTCGAACAACGGCGGCAAGTTCTCTAACATCAACCGCCCCATCGCCGGCCCTACCCATGAAAAAGAGCTGCCGGTGGGGGAGCATCCGTTCCAGCTTTATTCCCTGGCAACGCCCAACGGTGTCAAGGCAACGGTCATGTTTGAGGAGCTGCTGGAAAAAGGCATCAAGGAGGCGGAATACGATGCCTGGCTGATTCGCATCACCGAAGGGGATCAGTTCAGCAGCGGGTTCGTGAAGGTGAATCCCAACTCCAAGATCCCTGCCATGCTGGATCGCAGTGTGGACCCGGCCATCCGGGTTTTTGAGTCTGGTTCCATTCTGTTCTACCTGGCGGAGAAGTTTGATGCGTTTCTGCCCAGGGACCCGGCCAAACGCACCGAAACCATGAACTGGCTGTTCTGGCAGATGGGCAGTGCGCCTTTCCTGGGAGGCGGCTTTGGTCACTTTTATGCCTACGCGCCAGAAAAGTACGAGTACCCCATCAACCGCTACACTATGGAAGTGAAGCGCCAGTTGGACGTGCTCGATCGTCAGCTGGCGGATAACCAGTACATTGCCGGTGATGAATACACCATCGCCGACATGGCCATCTGGCCCTGGTACGGAGCCCTGGTGAAAAACATGGTGTACGAGGCGGCCGAATTCCTGGAAGCCCACACCTATACCAACGTGGTTCGCTGGACCGACGAGGTGGCCAAACGCCCGGCAGTAAAGCGTGGCCGTATGGTGAACAAGGCTTGGGGCGATCTTGCCTCCCAGCTGCACGAGCGGCACGATGCCAGCGATTTTGATTTGCGCACCCAGGACAAACTGGAAGGCAACGCCTAAGCCATAAGGAGGACGGATGGCTCTGCCCGACGCTCTGACCGAAGCACAGATCTACCATCGGTGCCCGCTGGACAAACTGGATTTTGAAACCACGGAAAGTCTGCAAGATCTGGCTCTGCCCTTCGGTCAGGACCGGGCACTGCGTGCCCTGGAATTCGGGGCCAGCATGAAGGCCCAGGGGTTTAACCTGTTCGTGTTGGGGCCCTCCGGTGCCGGCAAGCATGAGCTGGTACGGCGGGTATTGGCCAGCCATGCCGCGGAAAAACCGGTGCCGTCGGACTGGTGTCATGTGTTCAATTTTCAGCAGTCGGACAAACCCGGGGCCATTGAGCTGCCGCCGGGGGAGGGTCGCTTGTTCAAGGCCGATATGAGCGAACTGGCCAACGAACTGAAGACCACCATACCGGCCACCTTTGAAAGCGAGGAATACCAGGCCCGTATTCAGGAATTGCAGGAAGAGGTTACCCGGCGCCAGCAGCAAGGCCTGTCTGAGATTCAGGAAGAGGCAAACGCCAACAATATAGCCATGCTCACCACCCCGGCAGGTTTTACCTTTGCGCCCATGCGCAACGGCGAGGTGATTGAACCTGAGGAATACAAGACCTTCTCCGATGAGGAAAAGGAGTTGGTCGAATCCAAGGTGGAAGACCTCCAGAAAAAGCTGCAGCAGGCCATCCAGCAGGTGCCCCGGCTGCGCAAGGAAGTCCGGGAGCGGGTCCATGCCCTGAATGAAGAAATGGTTCAGCTTACCCTGGGCGGCCCCATGGGGGAGCTGCGCGAGAAGTGGGGGCACGTGCCGGCCGTGATGGCTCACCTCGACGCGGTGCGAGAGGATGTGGTGGAGCATGCCGAGGCGTTTCAGGATACTGAAAACGGCGCACCGGCAGGGTTGTTGAACCGCTATCGGGTGAACCTGCTGGTGGATAATGCCGAGACCCGTGGGGCCCCCGTCATCTATGAAGATCTTCCCAACCACCAACACCTGGCAGGTCAGATCGAACACCGGGCCCACCAGGGTAACCTGTACACGGATTTCACCCTGATTCGGGCCGGGGCTCTGCATCGGGCCAACGGTGGCTACCTGATCCTCGACGCCCGGCGGGTACTGTCGCAGCCCATGGCCTGGGAAAGCCTCAAACGCATACTCTTTTCCGGCGAGATCCGCATCGAATCCCTGGAGCGCCTGTATGGCCTCGCCACCACGGTAAGCCAACAACCGGAGCCGATTCCGCTTTCGGTAAAGGTGGTGCTGCTTGGCGACCGGATGCTGTATTACCTGCTGTCCCACTACGATCCGGACTTTCTGGACCTGTTCAAGGTGGAAGCGGATTTTGAGGACGACATGGAGCGGGATGAGGCCAGCTACTTACTCTACGCCCGGATGATTGCCACTATGGCCCGGTCGGCTGGCGTAAGAACCCTGGACAGGGAGGCGGTTGCCAGGTTGATTGAACACGCGAGCCGTCTGGCCAGCGATCAGAACAAGCTGACGGCCCACGATCGTGTACTGAAAGATCTGCTCACTGAGTCGGACCACTGGGCTGGTGTGGCCAACAGCCCGCAGGTGTGCGCCAGCCATTTGCAGCAGGCCATTGACGAGCGGGACTACCGGGCGAGCCGGGTCCGTGAGCGCAGTCTGGAGCAGATTCGCCGGGGTGTGGTGATGATTGCCACTCAGGGCGAGCAGGTGGGGCAGGTGAATGGTCTATCGGTACTGCAGCTAGGCGCCACCCGCTTTGGTCAGCCCACCCGAATTACCGCCACGGCGCGCCCTGGCAAGGGCCAGGTGGTGGATATCGAGCGGGAAGCCAAGCTTGGTGGGCCGATCCACAGCAAGGCGGTGATGATTCTGTCCCGGTTCCTGGCCAATCGTTATGCGCCGATGAATGAGCTTTCACTGTCGGCCAGTCTGGCCTTTGAACAATCCTACGGTGGCGTGGAAGGGGATTCTGCCTCGGTGGCGGAAACCTGTGTGTTGTTGTCTGCTATCGCCGGCGTTCCGCTCAAGCAGTCCCTGGCGGTTACCGGCTCCATGAACCAGCATGGTGAGGTGCAGGCGGTGGGTGGCGTCAACGAAAAGATTGAAGGCTTCTTCAATGTCTGCCGGCAGGACGGCGGCGTAAACAGCCAGGGTGCCTTGTTGCCGGCCAGCAATGTGGAGCATCTGATGTTGAATGAATCGGTGCGGGAAGCGGTGCAGGACGGAAGGTTCTCCATTTATCCCGTTACCCATATCGACCAGGCCATTGAGTTGTTGACGGGCCTGGAGCCGGGGCAACCGGATGCTGATGGCGTGTTCCCTGAGGGCAGCTTTAACCGACGCGTGGCAGACAGGCTGGCCGCATTTGCCGAGGTTGGCAAAAGCAAGGACAAAGACACGGGGCAGGATAATGGCAATGACGGACACAACGGTCAGTCATAAAACTCCGGAACCAGACCCCGCCGTGGTCCGGCGGATACTGGTGTTGCTGGATGGTTCCAGGCGGAGTCTGGCAGCCCTGGAGGCTGCGGCAGACATTGCACGTGCGCAGCAAGCCGAAGTTCTGGGTATCTTTGTGGAGGAAGTAAGCCTGCTGCGTAGCGCCGGTTACGGTTTTGCCCGGGAAGTGGGCCGGAGTTCCGGCGTGGCGAGGCCCATGGATGTCGACGCTCTGGAAGTCCGTATGCAGGCAACTGCAGAGAAGCTTCGCCGTACTCTCGAGCGAACCCTGGCGCCCTGGGGTGTGGCCCAGGCACTGAGATTATGCCGGGGTGAAGTGGTAGAGCAGGTATTGGGGCTGGTACAGCCTGATGATTTGTTGGTGCTCGGCGGGGCTGGCTGGTCCGGTATTTCATCTTTCAAGCTGGGCTCAACCGCCCGGGGCCTGTTACGGCAGGCACCGGGAGATGTGCTGTTGTGGCCGGAATCGCGCTCATTACCACCGGGCAGGGTGGTGGTGTTGCTGAACCACGATCAGGGCGCGAATCATCGGGCTGTGCGGGTAGGCGTGGAGCTGGCCAGGCGTGGGCAGCGGGCGCTGACGGTTCTGGTGCGCTCAGACGCCGCTGATGATCCCGAATTGCTTGAGGAGCTTGCAGCCATGCTTGAAGCCGGGGGCATTGCTGCCCGGGTCAGGTGTTTGCCCAAAGCCGGTGCTGCTGCCATGGCGAGGGCCGTGCGGGAGGAGGGAGCAGCACAGCTGGTGATCAGCCGTCAGTGCAGCCTGTTTGAACAGCAAGGCGCGGAGTCCCTGCTTTGCCAGCTGAATCTACCGGTCACCATCACGCCCTGAGCAAACCGCTGTTGTGCCGGCAGTTGTTCAGGCGGTCTCCCGGCTGCGAGCTTCCTCCAGCACCTCGGTTATTTCCCCGGCTGACAGGGTTTCCCTTTTCATGACGGCTCTGGCAAGGGCATCCAGTTCCTGCCGGTGTTCGGTCAGGAAGCTCACGGTAAAGGCTTCAAAGGCCAGTAATTGCGACTGGATTTCCGAGTCGATCATTTCCGCGAGTTTTTCGCTGTACTCCCGGGGCGCGCCCATTTCCCGGCCAAGGAACACATGTTCTTCGCCGATGCCCAGGCCCAGCGGGCCGATCTTTTCGCTCATGCCCCACTGGCCGACCATTCGTCTCAATAGTTTGGTGGCTTCTTTCAGGTCATTCTGGGCGCCGGTGCTGACCTCTCCGTAGATGATCTTTTCGGCAGAACGCCCGCCCAGCATCACCTTGATGCGGTCCTCCAGGTAACTTTCGGTGTAATTGTATTTGTCTTCTTTCGGGGTCTGTTCGGTCACTCCCATGGCCATGCCGTGGGGAATAATGGTGATCTTGGTGAGAGGATCTGCCTTGGGCATGTAATAGGCCATAATGGCATGCCCGCATTCGTGGTAGGCCACGGCTTCACGCTCTTCCGGTGTTAACTGGGCGTCCCTTTCCTCACCCAGAATCAGGCGATCGTGGGCCACTTCAAAACAGTGGTTGTTTACCTCAACGAGGTTGTCTCGGGCGGCTGTAAGGGCCGCTTCGTTCACCAGGTTTTTCAGGTCGGCGCCGGAGAAGCCGGTCGTGCGCGCGGCCACCTGCGTCAGGTCCACATCCGCAGCCAGCGGCACCTTGCGCACATGTACCTTCAGAATAGCTTCCCGGGCCTCCCGGTGAGGGCGGTCCAGGGTGATTTTCCGGTCAAACCGGCCCGGGCGCAGCAGAGCGGTGTCCAATACATCCGGGCGGTTGGTGGCGGCCAGCACAAGAACGTTCTCATGGGCCTCGAAACCGTCCATTTCCGTGAGGATCTGGTTCAGGGTCTGTTCGCGCTCGTCGTGGCCGCCCCCCAGGCCAGCTCCCCGTGAGCGTCCGACGGCGTCCAGCTCATCGATAAAGATCAGTGCCGGGGCTTCCTTGCGAGCCGTCTGGAACATGTCCCGAACCCGTGCCGCGCCAACGCCCACGAACATTTCGATAAACTCCGAGGCGCTGATGCTGAAGAAGGGGACTTCCGCCTCGCCGGCAATGGCCCGCGCCAACAGAGTCTTGCCGGTGCCCGGCGGGCCAACCAGGAGAACCCCTTTAGGCATCACGGCGCCCAGGCGACGATACTTATCCGGCGACTTCAGGAAGTCGATAATTTCCGAAATGTCCCGTTTTGCGGACTCAATGCCCGCTACATCGTCCAGTGTCGTGGTGGAGGTTTCTCTGCGGGCGCGGCGGGCCCTGGACTTGCCATAGTCAAAGGGGCCGCCGCCCTGAGTCATGCGTTTCTGGGCGGCACCCCAGAACCAGAACATCAGCGCCAATAACAGGATCCAGGGCAGGAAGCCCAGGATCAGCTCCTGCCACCAGGGGCGGCCGGAGCGGGAGCCTCGAACCAGTACTTCCTGTCTTTCCAGTAGTGGTAGTAGCTCCGGGTCTTCCACCTGTGGCCTGAGCGTTATGAAACTGCTCGACGGTGGCCGGCTGTCGTTGGCAAACCGGCTGGCACCGGAATCCGTAAAGCGTCCGCTGATCTCTTCGGTGCGCAGGGTAACTTCGGCAACCTGGCCGCTTATGACGGCCTGTTTGAACTCGGAATAGGCCAGTTCCTGTTGTTGCTGATGGTTGTTCCCCTGTAGCCACAAGAACATCAGGAAAATGGCCGCGCTCAACCACAGAAACGAGTACTGGTTTGGTATCGTCGGTCCCGGCTGCGGTATCTGGTCCTGCTTTCCGGGTTCGTTGCTGGGTGTCATTTCGGCCTCCGGTCACCCTCCATGATTTTTGCTACAAACACCGATTTACCGTAGGTCTCAAAAGACCATTTCATGGTGTCTGAGAGCACCTTCATCACTTCGTCATACTCGCCGAAGATCTCGGTACTCATGCGACCAGGGTGGACCTCAAGGCTGGTCTGTTCCAGGCGTGCAATCAGATCCCAGATCGGTTGTTTGTAGTCGTCCTTGAGCGGATAGCAGCTCAGTTGTACGGAAAGATACATCAGTTACCTCCTGTCCGGGATGCGCCCGGTCAATATTGAATGGCTCAGAATCCCATGGCAGACGAAGTGCTGCGCCGGGGATCGGCTCCGCCGTATAGCGTGCCGTCTTCGCCAATCAGGATGCTCTGGATGGCGCCCATGGCCGAGCCGGTGTTGATGGTGTGCCCTCGCGCCCGGAGCAGATCCAGAGTGTCCGGGCTGATACCCTGTTCCACCCGAATCTCGTCCGGTAACCACTGGTGGTGGATGCGCGGCGCACTGACGGCTGTCTGTATGTTCATATTATGGTCGATCACATTCATGATCACCTGCAAGGTGGTGGTGATGATCCGGGAGCCGCCGGGGCTGCCGGTTACCAGGAAATTGCGGTCGCCCTTTCGTACGATGGTCGGCGACATGGAGCTGAGCATGCGTTTACCTGGCTCCACCTTGTTGGCTTCGCCGCCGATCAGGCCATAAGCATTGGGAACCCCCGGCTTGGCGCTGAAATCGTCCATCTCGTTATTGAGCAGAAAGCCGGCACCGGCCACGGTAATGCCCGAGCCATAGCTGAAATTGATGGTGTAGGTGTTTGATACCGCGTTGCCCCAGCGGTCCACCACCGAGAAGTGTGTGGTCTCCGGGCTTTCCCAGGGCCCAGGTTTTCCAGGCGCGATCTCGCTGGCGGGCCGGGCCTTGTCTGCCTTGATGGATGTGCGAAGTTGGTCGGCGTAGCCCTTGCTGGTCAGCCCTTCCAGCGGCACAGCTACGAAGTCTGTATCCCCCAGGTATTCCGAGCGATCTGCGTATGCCAGTTTCATGGCCTCGGCCATGTGGTGAATGGTGTTTGCGGAGTTGTGCCCCCATTCGCCGATGGGGTAGTCCTCCAGAATGTTGAGGATCTGCACGATGTGAGTGCCGCCAGAGGAGGGCGGCGACATGGAGTAGATATCAAATCCCCGATAGGTGCCGTGGACCGGCTGGCGAACGGCCGGTTCGTAGTTGCGCAGGTCTTCCAGAGTAATCAGACCCTCGCCCCGTTGCATTTCCGCCACAATCAACCGGGCGGTTTCACCTTCATAGAAGCCTTTTACGCCCTGCTCGGCAATGCGCTGGAGGGTGTCGGCCAGTTCCGGCTGGCGAAACACTTCGCCAGGTTGTGGGGCCGATCCATCTTTTATATAGAAGGTAGCGAGGGTGGCTGGCCAGCGTTCAAGGCGGTCCCGGGCCTGCTCCAGGCCTTCGGTGAATCGGTGGGGCACCACAAAGCCCTCCCGGGCCAGTCGAATCGCCGGGGCCAGGGCTTGGCTCAGGCTCAGGGTGCCGTGCCGCTCCAGTGCCAGCGCCAGCCCGGCTACGGTGCCGGGTACCCCGGCGGCCTTATGGCTGAACCGGCTGCGTTCGCTCACGACATTGCCGTCCTGATCCTGAAACATGGTTTCGGTGGCTGCAGCCGGTGCGGTTTCGCGATAATCAATGGCTTCCGGGGCATCGCCGTTACCGGGCGAGTAGACCAGAAAGCCGCCACCGCCAATATTGCCGGAACGGGGTTGGGTGACGGCCAGGGCGAAGCCGGCGGTAACAGCGGCATCAATGGCGTTGCCTCCGTCTTTCAATACCTTCAGGGCAACCTCTGTGGCCAGGGTGTGGCTGGTGGCAACCATACCCTGGGTGCCCTGAACCGGATGGAAACGTTCCCCTTCCAGAATGGCCTGTTCGTTGGCGCTTGTGTTGTAGGCGAGCAGGAAAAGCATCAGCGCGGTTGTCGCTCTCCAGAGCCGCCTGTGGCTGATTTTCGAAGCGGGGCTGTAGATCACTCTGTCCATGGTCGGATTCCTCGTTTCTGGCTGTCAGATAGGCTATCATAGCCGGTCATTTTTACCGGTGCGTACCGACCATCGCCGTGAATGTCCGGTTTGTGGTTTCCTGTCGCGCCCGCTTTCCCCGGATTCAAGTTAAGGAAAGGCTTCATGGAGCATACCTATCGTCTTGTTATTTCCTGCCCGGACAGGGTCGGGATTGTTGCCAAGGTGAGTAATTTTCTGTCCACCTATAACGGCTGGATTACCGAGGCGAGCCACCACTCCGATACCCAGGCCGGCTGGTTTTTCATGCGGCATGAAATCAAGGCCGAATCGATACCGTTCGGGCTGGATCAGTTCCGTGCCGCCTTTGAGCCGATTGCCCGCGAGTTCAACATGAACTGGCACATTGCCGATTCCGCGCGCCCCAAGCGGGTTATCCTGATGTGCAGCAAGGAATCACACTGCCTCGCCGATCTGTTGCACCGCTGGCACAGCAAAGAGCTCAACTGCGAGATCGTTGCGGTGATTTCCAACCACGATGATCTGCGCCGTATGGTGGAGTGGCACGAGATTCCTTACCACCATGTGCCGGTGAGTAAAGAGAACAAGGCTGAGGCCTTCGCCCATATCGACGAGCTGTTCCAGCAATACGAAACCGACGTGGTGGTCCTGGCCCGTTACATGCAGATTCTGCCTGCCGAGCTGTGCGGAAAGTACTCCGGCAAGGTGATCAATATTCACCACAGCTTCCTGCCGTCGTTTGCGGGTGCCCGCCCATACCATCAGGCCTACAGCCGGGGTGTGAAGCTGATTGGTGCCACCTGCCACTATGTCACCCAGGATCTGGACGAGGGCCCGATCATCGAGCAGGACGTCATTCGGATCAGTCACAGCGACTCCATCGAAGACATGGTTCGCCTGGGTAAGGATGTGGAGAAAAATGTTCTGGCCCGCGGCTTGAGGTCCCACATTGAAGACCGCGTGATTACCTACGAAAACAAGACCGTGGTGTTTGATTAAGGCTTTACCACAGTTGCCCCCGGTGGGGGCGGTCTGTGGTATGCTTGGCGGTTTGTTGAAGAATAAAGACGGGGCCCGGAAACGGCCCCGGAACGACTTCCAGATAACGCAAAGGAACCTTTCTCGATGGGTGAGTTAGCCAAAGAGATCCTGCCGGTCAATATTGAAGACGAATTGAAACAGTCCTACCTCGATTACGCCATGAGCGTTATCGTTGGCCGGGCATTACCCGATGTCCGGGACGGCCTGAAGCCGGTACACCGCCGGGTGCTGTTCGCCATGTCCGAGTTGGGTAACGACTGGAACAAGGCCTACAAGAAGTCCGCCCGTGTGGTGGGTGACGTTATCGGTAAATATCACCCCCACGGTGACTCTGCGGTATACGACACCATCGTTCGAATGGCCCAGCCATTCTCCCTGCGCTACCCGCTGGTAGACGGCCAGGGTAACTTCGGTTCCATCGACGGCGACAATGCCGCCGCCATGCGTTACACCGAAATCCGCATGGAGAAGATCGCCCATTCGCTGCTGGCGGATCTCGACAAGGAAACCGTCGATTACGTAGACAACTACGACGGCACCGAACGTATTCCGGAAGTCCTGCCGACCCGTGTGCCTAACCTGCTAGTGAACGGCTCATCCGGTATTGCCGTGGGTATGGCGACCAATATTCCACCCCACAACCTGACGGAAGTGGTGAACGGCTGCCTGGCACTGATCGATAACCCGGATCTCACGGTCGATGAGCTGATGGAATTCATCCCGGGCCCGGACTTCCCCACCCAGGGCATCATCAATGGCCGTGCCGGTATCGTGGAAGCCTACCGCACAGGACGTGGCCGCATTTATATCCGTGCCCGCCACGAGATTGAGCAGGACAAGAAGACCGGCCGCGAATCCATCATCATCACCGAGCTGCCTTACCAGCTGAACAAGGCCCGTCTGATCGAGAAGATCGCGGAACTGGTGAAGGAAAAGCGCCTGGAAGGTATCTCTGAGCTGCGTGATGAATCGAACAAGGAAGGTATCCGGGTTGTGATCGAATTGCGTCGGGGCGAGAACCCGGATGTGATCATCAACAATCTGTTCGCCCAGACTCAGCTGGAAACCGTGTTCGGTATCAACATGGTGGCGCTGATCAACGGCGAGCCCAAGACCCTGAACCTGAAAGAAATGCTCGATGCGTTTGTGCGTCATCGTCGGGAGGTGGTCACCCGCCGCACCATTTATGAGCTGCGCAAGGCTCGTGAGCGGGGCCATATTCTGGAAGGTCTCACCGTTGCCCTGGCCAACATTGATGAAATCATCGAGTTGATCAAACAGTCGCCCTCCGCCGCAGAAGCGAAAGAAAAGCTGATGGACAAGGGCTGGGCACCTGGTGACGTACTGGCCATGCTGGAGCGTGCCGGTGAGGATGCTTGTCGTCCGGACGACCTGCCCGAGATCTATGGCCTGCGAGACGGCCTGTACCACCTGTCGCCGGAGCAGGCCCAGGCGATTCTGGATCTGCGACTGCACCGCCTGACCGGTCTGGAAACCGAAAAGCTCCAGAACGAGTACAAGGAAATCCTGGAGAAGATTGCCGATCTGCTGGATATCCTGGGTGATCCCGAGCGTCTGATGCAGGTGATTCGTGACGAACTGGCAGAGATTGTCAGCCAGTATGGCGATGAGCGCCGCACTGAGATCACCAGCTCCCGTCGCGACCTGACCATTGCAGACCTGATCGACGAAGAAGATCTGGTGGTGACTATTTCCCACAGTGGCTATGCCAAGACCCAGGCCGTTGAGGATTACCAGGCCCAGCGCCGTGGTGGCCGGGGTAAAGCGGCAACGTCGATGAAGGACGAAGACTTTATCGAGAAGCTGCTGGTGGCGAATTCCCACGACACCATTCTGTGCTTCTCCAACAAGGGTAAAGTGTACTGGCTGCGGGTATTCGAGATTCCCCGTGGCAGCCGCGGGTCCCGTGGCCGGCCCATGGTGAACATCCTGCCGCTGGACGAAGGAGAGCGTATTACCACCTTCCTGCCGGTGCGGGATTACCCGGAAGACCAGTTTGTGTTGATGGCCACCTCGGCTGGTGTGGTCAAGAAGACACCGCTGCCGAACTTCTCGCGCCCGCGCAGCAGTGGCCTGATTGCCCTGAATCTCGATGAGGGTGACACCCTGATTGGTGCCGCCATTACCGATGGTTCTGCCGAAGTGATGCTGTTTTCCAGTGCCGGTAAAGCGGTGCGCTTCCAGGAAGAGCAGGTTCGCCCGATGAGCAGGACGGCTCGTGGTGTCCGCGGTATCAAGATGCCGGAAGGCCACCATGTCGTGTCCCTGATCATTCCGCAGGAAGGCGGTGTGATTCTGACGGCCAGTGAGCATGGTTATGGCAAGCGCACGGCCATTGATGAATTCCCGGCCTACAGCCGTGGCAGTCAGGGCGTTATCGCCATGCAGTGCTCCGAGCGAAACGGTAATCTGGTGACTGCGCTGCAACTGTTTGATGGCGACCAGATGATGCTGATCTCCGACAAGGGCACACTGGTGCGTACCCGCACTGATGAGGTGTCGGTACTGAGCCGGAATACCCAGGGCGTGCGTCTGATCCGTCTGGCCCAGGAAGATGAGCGCCTGGTGGGTGTGGAGCGGATTGCAGAATCCGATGATGAAGAAGAAGTGGAAGGCGAGGAAACCGAAGAATGAGCAGGGCGTTCAATTTCTGTGCTGGTCCGGCCACCTTGCCGGAAGCTGTGCTGAAGCAGGCCCAGAGCGAAATGCTCGATTGGCGCGGCACCGGCATGTCGGTGATGGAGATGAGCCATCGCAGCGATGAGTTTGTTGCCATTGCAGAAGCGGCTGAGAAGGATCTCCGTGAATTGGCCGGTATTTCAGATGATTACGCTGTACTCTTCATGCAGGGTGGAGCTTCCAGCCAGTTCTCGACCATTCCGCTGAATCTGCTTGGTGACAAGGCCTCGGCCGATTACGTGAACACCGGTATCTGGTCGAAAAAGGCCATTGCCGAAGCCAAGCGCTACGGTAATGTGAATGTGGTTGCCAGCTCTGAAGACAGCGGGTTTACCACCATTCCGGATCAGTCCGGCTGGAATACCAGTGCCGATGCCGCTTACCTGCATTACACGCCGAACGAAACCATCGGTGGCCTGGAATACGATTTTATTCCGGACAGTGGCAATGTGCCGCTGGTGGCGGATATGTCTTCCACCATGCTGTCCCGGCCGCTGGATATCAGCAAATTCGGTCTGATCTATGCCGGCGCCCAGAAGAACATCGGCCCCTCGGGCCTGGTGGTGGTAATTATCCGTAAGGATCTCCTGGGTAAGGCCCGGAAAGAGACGCCGACCATGATGAACTATCAGGTCATCGCCGATAACGGCTCCATGTACAACACCCCGGCGACCTATTCCTGGTACCTGTCCGGGCTGGTGTTCAAGTGGCTGAAAGAGCAGGGCGGTGTTCAAGCCATGGGCGAGATGAACGCCCGGAAAGCAAAGAAGCTGTATGGCTTCATTGATGCCAACGATTTCTACGCCAACCCCATTGAACCACGCTTCCGCTCCTGGATGAACGTACCGTTCACTCTGGCCGATGATGCGCTTAATGCTGAATTTCTGAAAGGCGCTGAAGCCCGGCATCTGCTCAACCTGCAGGGGCATCGCTCCGTCGGTGGTATGCGTGCCAGCATCTACAACGCCATGCCGGAAGAAGGTGTCGACGCCCTGATCGACTACATGGCGGAATTTGCGAAGGAGCGGGGCTGATCATGACGGATGAGAAGACCCGCCTGGGGGAATTAAGGGAGGAGATCGACGCCCTCGATCAGCAGATCATGGAGCTGATCAGTGCCCGGGCGAAATGTGCGCAGGAAGTGGCCCATGTCAAAATGGCGGCCAATCCCGGTGAGGATGTATTCTTTTACCGGCCTGAGCGCGAAGCTCAGGTGCTGCGCCGGATCAAGGAAAAGAACCCGGGGCCTTTGCCCGCTGAAGAAATGGCGCGGCTGTTCCGTGAGATCATGTCGGCTTGCCTGGCGCTGGAAAAGCCCATGCATATTGCTTTCCTGGGCCCGGTAGGCACCTTCACCCAGGCGGCGGCGCTCAAACACTTCGGCCACTCTGTCGTCAGCGTGCCGCTGCCCGCGATTGATGCGGTATTCCGCGAGGTGGAGTCCGGTGCGGCGCATTACGGTGTGGTGCCGGTGGAGAATTCCACTGAGGGTATGATCAATCACACCCTGGATATGTTCATGTCTTCGCCGTTGAAAATCTGCGGTGAGGTGCAGCTTCGCATTCATCATCATCTGCTGGTATCGCCGAAGCACAAGGATGAGGAAATTACCCGCATCTATTCCCATCAACAGTCGTTCGCCCAGTGCCGGCAGTGGCTGGATACACATCGCTACGGTATTGAGCGTATTACCGTTTCCAGCAATGCCGAGGCGGCGCGCCGCGCGGCTGAAGAGCCGGGCGCGGCGGCGATTGCCGGAGATATGGCGGCGGAGCTGTACGGTCTGGAAAAGCTGGCTAACAGCATTGAGGATCGCCCGGACAATACCACCCGCTTCCTGATCATTGGGCGGGAAGAGGTGCCGGCCAGTGGCCAGGACAAGTCCTCGATTCTGGTCTCCATGCGCAACAAACCGGGCGCTCTGTATCAGCTGCTGGAGCCGTTCCACCGTCACGGCATCAGTCTGACACGGATTGAAACGCGGCCTTCGCCCAGTGGCACCTGGGCTTATGTTTTCTACATTGATTTCGAAGGTCACATGCAGGATGACAGGATCAGCAAGGTACTGGCTGAAATTGATGAAGAAGCCGTGGAGCTGAAGCGCCTGGGGTCCTATCCCATCGGCGTACTTTGATTTCGAATGTCGATCCTGAGGAGAGTTCAATGGCAGTGGATTACCAGAGTCTTGCGGTAAAAGGTGTTCAGGCTCTGTCTCCGTACCAGCCCGGCAAGCCGATTGAAGAGCTGGCCCGGGAGCTGGGATTGAATCCGTCGGAGATCATCAAGCTGGCCAGCAATGAGAACCCGCTTGGGCCGAGTGAGAAAGCGGTATCGGCCGCCCGAAATGCCCTCGATGAAATGTGCCTGTACCCGGACGGCAATGGCTTTGATCTGAAGCAGGCTCTGGCTCGTCGCTTTGGCGTGGAAATGAGCCAGATCACCCTCGGTAATGGTTCCAACGATGTGCTGGAAGTCATTGCCCGGTGTTTCGCCGACTCTGATAGCGAAGTGGTGTTCTCCCAGTATGCCTTCGCGGTTTACCCGCTGGTAACCCAGGCGATTGGCGCCCGAGGTGTGGCGGTGCCTGCAAAAGACTGGGGGCACGATCTGGATGCCATGGCCGATGCGGTGACCGAGCGCACCAAGCTGGTGTTTGTTGCTAATCCGAATAATCCCACCGGTACCGTGCACACCGCCGATGCGATTGAAGCGTTTCTGGATCGTATCCCTGAACAGGTTTTGATTGTTCTGGATGAAGCCTACTGCGAATACCTTGTTGGTGACGAGTACCCGGATGGTATTCGACTGCTGGACAAATACCCGAACCTGATTGTCTGCCGCACCTTTTCCAAGGCGTGGGGGCTTGCAGCGTTGCGAGTGGGCTACAGCATCAGTTCTCCGGCCATTGCTGACATCCTGAACCGGGTTCGCCAGCCATTCAATGTCGATACCGTTGCCCTGGCGGCGGCCACAGCAGTTCTTGAGGATGAGGCCTATCTGCAGAAATCCCGGGAGGTGAACGAAGCCGGCCTGCAACAACTGGCGGAAGGCTTCGATCGCATGGGGCTTTCCTACATCCCTTCGGCAGGCAACTTCATTGCCGTGGAAGTGGGTGAGCCAGCCGCCGGTATCTATCAGGCCTTGTTGGCCCATGGCGTGATTGTTCGGCCCGTCGCTGGTTATGGCATGCCCCGGCACCTGCGTGTATCGGTCGGCCTTCCGCAAGAAAATGAACGTTTTCTTGATGCGCTGGCTGAGGCATTGGCGTCAGCAGGGCTGGGGGCATGAAGTGACAGTTCCGAGTGCGCCTTTTCGTCGGGTTGCGGTTATCGGCCTGGGGCTGATTGGCGGTTCTCTGGCCAGCGCCATACGCACGCAACAGCTTGCGGGAATGGTGACCGGTTTTGATACCCGTCAGGATGAACTGGCTCTCGGCGTTGAACTGGGTGTAATAGACGAGGCTGCGGATTCCATCGAGCAGGCCGTAAAGGGCAGTGATCTGGTGGTGTTGGCCGTTCCGGTGCGGGCCACCCGTGCGGTGTTGGAACAAATTCGGCCCGTTCTCGAAGAGGGCGCCATCCTTTCTGATGTGGGTAGTACCAAGTCCAGTTTTGTTGCTGATGTGGAGGCAGTGTTTGGTGAGCTGCCGCCCTGGGTAATACCCGGCCATCCCATTGCCGGTTCCGAGAAGAGCGGTATCCGTGCGGCCCGGCCCGATCTCTTTGCCAATCACAAGGTGATCCTGACGCCGTCGCAAAATGCCGACCAAGATGGCCTGAATCGTTTGCGGACCGTCTGGGAAGGTGCCGGTGCGACCGTGCTTACCATGTCGGTGGGGTATCACGATGAGGTGCTCGCGGCCACCAGCCATTTACCCCACCTGATCGCTTTTTCGCTGGTAGACACTCTGGCGGGCGAAGATGAGAATATGGATATCTTCCGCTATGCCGCAGGTGGGTTCCGTGATTTTACCCGGATTGCCGCAAGCGATCCGGTGATGTGGCACGACATTTTTCTCTCCAATCGGGATGCTGTGCTCCGGGTCATAGACCATTTTACCGAAGATCTGGATCAACTCCGCGCTGCCATTGCCTGTGGCGATGGTGCCACGTTGCTCAGGGTTTTCAGCCGTGCCAAGGCGGCGCGGGAACATTTTTCCAAAATGCTTTCAGGACAGGCGTACGTGACTAACAACAGCGATAAACAGGTGACTTTCCAAATGCAGCCGGGCGGCACCGTGAGAGGTGACATCCGGGTTCCGGGCGACAAGTCCATGTCTCACCGTTCCATCATGCTCGGTGCCCTGGCTGAGGGGACAACCGAAGTGAAGGGCTTCCTGGAGGGGGAGGACAGTCTTGCCACCCTGCAGGCGTTCCGGGATATGGGCGTCACCATCGAAGGTCCGGATGACGGCTTCGTGCGCATTCACGGCGTCGGTATGAAAGGCCTGCAGGCGCCCCGTGGCCCGTTGTATCTGGGTAACTCGGGTACGGCCATGCGCCTGTTTGCCGGATTGCTGGCCGCTCAGCCCTTCGATTCTGAGCTCACGGGCGATGCCAGTTTGTCGAAGCGGCCTATGGGGCGCGTGGCAGATCCACTGCGTGCCATGGGAGCGGTCATCGACACCGGTGAGGGTGGTCGGCCGCCGTTGAAGATTCGGGGTGGACATGCACTCACGGGCATTCATTACGAAATGCCGGTGGCCAGTGCCCAGGTGAAATCCTGCCTGCTGCTGGCGGGACTCTACGCTGAGGGTGTTACCTCGGTGACTGAGCCGGCGCCAACCCGGGATCATACCGAGCGCATGCTGGAGGGTTTCGGTTACCACGTTCACCGCGATGGTGCGACTGCCAGTGTCACCGGTGGAGGCAAACTGTCTGCTTGCGCCATTGATGTGCCGGCTGATATTTCCTCGGCCGCGTTTTTCCTGGTGGCGGCCAGTATTGCCGAAGATTCTGACCTGACGCTTCGCCACGTTGGCATGAACCCCACCCGTGTAGGTGTAATCAATATCCTGAAACAGATGGGTGCCAACATTGAAGTGTTCAATGAGAAGGTCATCGGTGGAGAGCCGGTAGCCGATCTTCGGGTACAGTCAGCCCGCTTGAAGGGCATTGACATTCCGGAAGAGCAGGTGCCGCTGGCCATTGACGAGTTCCCGGTACTGTTTATCGCCGCTGCCTGTGCGGAAGGGCGCACGGTATTGCGCGGCGCCGAGGAACTTCGGGTGAAAGAGAGCGACCGTATCCAGGTGATGGCGGACGGTCTCGCGGCTCTGGGTGTGGAGACCACCGTGACACCCGACGGCATCATTATAGATGGCGGCCAGGAAATAGGCGGCGGTACCGTGGAAAGCCATGGTGATCATCGCATTTCCATGTCGTTTGCGGTGGCATCATTGCGCGCAACCGGACCTATCCGGATCAACGATTGCGCCAACGTCGCCACATCGTTCCCGGGTTTTGTTGATCTGGCATTGCAGACAGGTATTCGAATTAACGCAGAAGGTAGTGATTGATGAGTGATAGCAAGGCACCGGTAATTACGGTTGACGGCCCTGGCGGTTCTGGCAAGGGTACCGTTACCCAGATGTTGGCCCGCAAACTGGGCTGGCATCTGCTCGACAGTGGTGCCTTGTATCGGCTGACGGCCCTGGCGGCTGCCCGCCAGGGGGTTGCGCTGGACGACGAGCCGGCACTGGTTCGGGTTGCCGCAGGGCTCGATGTTGCGTTCATGCCGACGCCTCCGGGTGAGCCTGCGAAGGTTCTGTTGGCCGGGGAAGATGTTACCTCCGAAATCCGCACCGAGACCTGCGGTGATAACGCGTCAAAAGTCGCCGTCATGCAACCGGTGCGCGATGCCTTATTGCAGCGCCAGCGCGATTTCAGGGTGGCGCCCGGGCTGGTGGCCGATGGCCGCGATATGGGTACGGTGGTCTTTCCGGATGCACCGGTCAAAATCTTCCTGACCGCCAGTGCCGAGGAGCGGGCCCGCAGGCGCTACAATCAGTTGAAGGAAGCAGGTGTCGATGTTAACATTGACGCCCTTTTAGAGGAGATACGGGTTCGTGATGAGCGGGATATGAACCGTTCGGCGGCCCCCCTCAAGCCTGCGGATGATGCGCAAGTCATTGATTCTACGGGTTTGAGTATCGAAGAGGTGTTAGACAGGTGTATGGCCGCAGCAGGTCAGGCCTGACTACACCTTTTTGTCGTTGAAATGCCGGAACAGCGTACTCTGCCAGCCGCTGGCTGATTCCGGACATCGTTAACAGACCGTGTTGCTGGTGACACGGAGCACACTTGCGTTGATCATATAGGGCACATAATGAGCGAGAGCTTTGCGGATCTTTTTGAAGAAAGTCTAAAAGAAATTGACATGCAACCGGGTTCCATCGTCCAGGGAACCGTAGTTGACGTCGACAACGACTGGGTCACCGTTAACGCCGGACTGAAGTCCGAGGGCGTTATCCCCGCCTCCCAGTTCCTGAACGAAAAAGGCGAGTTGGAAGTAGCTGTCGGCGATGTTGTCGATGTGGCTCTCGATGCAGTTGAAGACGGTTTCGGTGAAACCCGTCTGTCCCGTGAAAAGGCCAAGCGCGCTGAAGCGTGGAAGGTTCTCGAGAAGTCCTTCGAAGCTGAGGAAGTGGTCAAGGGTATTATCAATGGCAAGGTCAAAGGTGGTTTCACTGTTGATCTGGCCGGCATCCGTGCCTTCCTGCCGGGTTCCCTGGTAGACGTTCGTCCGGTTCGCGACACTGCGCACCTGGAGAACAAAGAGCTTGAATTCAAGGTTATCAAGCTGGACCAGAAGCGTAACAACGTGGTTGTTTCCCGCCGCGCCGTTCTGGAAGCTGAAAACAGCGAGCAGCGTGAAGCTCTGCTGGAAACCCTGACCGAAGGTCTGGAAATCAAGGGTATCGTCAAGAACCTGACCGACTACGGTGCATTCGTAGACCTGGGTGGTGTTGACGGCCTGCTGCACATCACTGATATGGCCTGGAAGCGCATCAAGCATCCGAGCGAAATCGTGAATGTGGGCGACGAAATCAATGTTAAAGTCCTGAAGTTTGACCGTGAGCGCAACCGTGTGTCTCTGGGTCTGAAGCAGCTGGGCGAAGATCCCTGGGTCGACATCAAAGGTCGTTACCCGGAAGGTTCCAAGGTTACTGCTCGCGTAACCAACCTGACCGACTACGGCTGCTTTGCCGAGCTGGAAGAGGGTGTTGAAGGTCTGGTCCACGTATCCGAAATGGATTGGACCAACAAGAACATCCATCCGTCCAAGGTTGTTCAGGTAGGTGACGAAGTAGAAGTGATGATCCTGGATATTGACGAAGAGCGTCGTCGTATCTCTCTGGGCATCAAGCAGTGCGTTGCCAACCCGTGGGAAGATTTCTCCAGCAACTTCAACAAGGGCGACCGTATCTCCGGCAAGATCAAGTCCATCACGGACTTCGGTATCTTCATCGGCCTGGACGGTGGCATCGATGGTCTGGTTCACCTGTCTGACATCAGCTGGAACGAGACTGGCGAAGAAGCCGTTCGCGAATACAAGAAGGGCGACGAAGTTGAAACCGTTATCCTGTCTGTTGATCCAGAGCGTGAGCGCATCTCCCTGGGCATCAAACAGCTGGAAAGCGATCCGTTTGCCGAGTTCGTTCAGCTGAACGACAAGGGCTCCATCGTTAAGGGCACCGTATCTGCGGTTGACGCCAAAGGCGCCACCATTGCCCTGAACGAAGAAGTTGAAGCGGTACTGAAAGCCTCTGAAATCAGCCGTGACCGCGTAGAAGACGCGCGTAACGTTCTGAAGGAAGGCGAAGAAGTTGAAGCGAAGATCATCAGCATCGATCGCAAAAACCGCGTGATCAACCTGTCTGTCAAGTCCAAAGACGTTGAGGACGACAAGCAGGCCCTGGAAAACGTACGCAGTAAGGCTGCAGAATCCTCAGGTGCCACCACTATCGGTGACCTGATCAAGGAGCAGATGCAGCAGCAGAACGCTAACAAGGACTAAGTTTCCGGTTGGTGTCAAAAAAACGGGCTCTAAGAGCCCGTTTTTTTTGTGTTTTTTTCTGGTTTGGCTAAACTAGAGGCATTGGGACCCGGTAATTTGCTGCGGAATAATAACGACAGAGGGAAAAGCCTCATGACGAAGTCCGAACTGGTTGAACTGATCGCTTCGAAGCAGACTCAGCTCTCCGTAAAGGATGTTGAGCTCGCGGTGAAAAGCATCATCGAGCATATGTCTCAGTCCCTTGCCGACGGCCAGCGAATTGAGATCCGTGGATTTGGCAGTTTTTCCCTGCATCATCGGGCTGCCCGCACCGGACGTAACCCGAAAACCGGAGACGCCGTGCAACTGCCAGCCAAGTTTGTGCCGCACTTCAAGCCCGGCAAAGAGCTGCGAGAGCAGGTCAACGACAGCATGAAAAAAGGTTTCTGAGGCCCCGAGAAGGCAATTAACACACGAAACCTCACATACCGGGCATCTGACCCGTTGGGAGCGCTTAAGACATGGCAGGACTGCGGAAGATCCTAATTACCTTGCTGGTTCTGGTTCTGATTCTTCTGGCGCTGGTGTTTTCCCTGAATAATCAGATGGCGGTCTCGCTCAACTTCCTGTTGTTCGAAACCCAGCCCCATGGCGTTGCTGTCTGGATCATCATGGCGTTTGTGATTGGTGCACTGGTTGGGGTGCTTGTGACTACCATGGCTACCGTCCGGACGTCTGTATCGCGCCGTCATCTGCAGAAGCGTCTTGAGCGGACAGAGCACGCACTCGAAAAATCCAGGGCACAAAACGACCGGGCACTTTGATGGACATGCTGTTTCAGTGGCTGCTTCTGACGGCGGCCGTTGCCGCTGGCTGGGCTGTAGGTCGATACGGAAACCGCTCTGGCCGCGCCTCCCGAGCCATTATGGACGAGGATTCCGTTCGGGACCGTCTGCAGTTTCTCTTTACCAACTACTCTGATCAGGCTGTCGAGAACTTCGTTCAATCCCTTGCCGTCAACAAAGACACCGTCAGCTTGCATCTCTCCATTGGCAGCCATTTCCGGAATAAGGGAGAGACAGACCGCGCCATTCTGATTCACCAGAATCTTCTTGCCAGGCCTGAGCTCCCGGCCCGTTATTCGCCCCAGGTTACCCAGGAACTGGCAATGGACTATCTGAATGCCGGATTGCTCGACCGGGCCGAAGCATTGTTTCACCAGTTGATGGGCGACCGCGAGTACGGGCGCCGCTCAGCCATTGCGTTGATTGAGCTCTATCAGCAGGAGAGAGAGTGGGAGAAGGCGGCCCAGGTGGCAAAAACCCTCACTCGTGGTGATGCGGATCCTGCTACCTTCAAAGCGCTGGCCTACATTACCTGCGAATTGTCTGATGGCGCCCTGAGCCGTAACGACGACCGCTGGACAGCGCAGAAGCTGGCGAAAGAAGCGCTGGATTACGACCGCTCCTGTGTGCGGGCAACCCTGCTGCTGATGAAGCTCCAGATTCGGCAGGGCAATTTTCGGGAGGCGGCAAACCAGTCCCTGAAAATTTTCGACCAGAATCCGGAGTTCGGTCCGGAAGCGATAGACCGATTGATGAAGCTGGAGCGTGAGCATGGTGATGTTTCACGCCTTTATAAAAAGCTTCGTAAGCTCTATGAGCAGTATCCCAGTACCAGCCTGCTGCTGGCCCTGGTGGAGTCAGTTGAGCGTTCCTCCGGCCGGCCGGCGGCCATTGATCTACTGCGCATGGAGCTCGAGACCAGGCCCTCCGTGCGAGGGCTTTTGCGGTTGGTGGAGATGGCGGGCTATGAAAAAGGCATGACCACCGATGAGGGGCGCCTTGTCAGCAGAATAGGGCACCTGATTCTCGCAAACCGCCCGGTCTACCGTTGCGTAAGCTGCGGATTCTCCGGCCAACAGTTACACTGGCTGTGCCCAAGCTGCAAACAGTGGGAAACCGTGCGTCCCATTCAGGGCGTAGAGGCGGAATAACCTCGCTTTGACCCATCCCGATTACCTTTCTACCCAGGAACCTGAACGTGCAAAACCTGAACGACCCGAAAATCATCGTCGCGCTCGACTTTCCTTCCCAGAATCCCGCCTTGGCCCTGGCTGATCAGCTTGATCCGGCAAAATGCCGCCTGAAAGTGGGCAAGGAGCTGTTTACGCGCTCAGGCCCGGATCTGGTAAAAGCGCTCCAGAGTCGCGGGTTTGATATTTTCCTGGATCTGAAATTTCACGATATCCCTAATACCACCTCGGCCGCGGTGGTCGCAGCTGCGGAACTGGGCGTGTGGATGGTGAATGTGCATGCCTCAGGCGGCGAGAAGATGATGGTGGCCTGCCGTGAACGCCTGGAAGCGTTCGGCAATGACCGCCCGCTCCTGATTGCGGTCACTGTATTGACCAGCATGTCTGACGAGGACCTTGCTGGTATCGGTATTACCGGTTCGGCAGAAGCCCATGTTTCCCGTCTGGCAACCCTGACCAAAAACAGCGGCCTGGACGGCGTGGTTTGCTCGGCTCAGGAAGCCCCGCGTCTGAAAGCGGAGCAGGGTAGTGACTTCCAGTTGATCACACCGGGAATCCGGCCGCTGACCGCAGACAAAGGCGACCAGCAACGCATTATGACCCCGGTTGATGCTCTCAAGGCGGGTTCCGACTACCTCGTCATTGGCCGGCCCATCACCCAGGCGCCTGACCCTCTGGCTGCTTTAGAGGCCATTCACGCTGAGGTCGCGGCGGTCTAGCTTTGTCCCGGTTACGGGTCCTGTCCCTAGCCTTCCGGGTTAGCGGGTAGGGCACGGACGGGTGTCGCTCCCGAAAACCGCTACAAGCACATCCATGTGCGCTTCTCTCCGGCCATCCATGGCCTCCGACATTTTCGGGAGCGACACCCGTCCGTGCCCGGCAGGCGATTATCCGAATACGAGGTCTAACGAAAAAAGCCCGCTAATTCAGAGAACTAGCGGGCTTTCGAAATAGTGGCTCCCCGAGCTGGGCTCGAACCAGCGACAAACGGATTAACAGTCCGTTGCTCTACCAACTGAGCTATCGGGGAACGTCGTCGTGTGACGAGGCGCGTATATTATGTTGGCCATACCGCCCCGTCAACCCCTCAGCTTAAAATTTTAGCCAAGAGCCTTCTGCAAACGCTCGACCGCCTTCTGCAGGTTATCCATGCTGGTGGCAAAGCTCAGCCGCATGTGCCCCGGGCAGCCAAACGCAGAGCCCGGAACCAGAGCCACGCCGGCCTCGGTCAGCAGCTTCTCGGCGAATTCCACATCGGTGCTCACGCCGTCAGTGGCATCGATTGCACCCTGGAAGCTCGGGAAGACATAAAACGTGCCGTCGCCGTTCAGGCAGTCCACACCAGGCAGCTTGTTCAGGGCCGCTACCAGCCAGTCGTGGCGTTCCCTGAAAGCCTTGACCATCTCGCCCACGCACGCCTGATCTCCATCCAGAGCGGCTGTTGCGGCGGCCTGGGAGATAGAGCAGGGGTTCGAGGTGCTCTGGGACTGGATCTTCTTCATGGCACCGATGATTTTTGCCGGGCCAGCGGCATAGCCGATACGCCAGCCAGTCATGGAGTAGGCCTTGGAGACACCGTTCAGTACGAAGGTGCGGTCATACAGCTCCGGGCAAGCGTTCAGGATGTTGCAGAACGGCTTGCCAGTCCACAGGATCGGCTCGTACATATCGTCGGTGGCAATCATGATGTTCGGGTGCTTTTTAAGCACCTCACCGATGGCCTGCAGCTCTTCCATGGTGTAAGCCATGCCACTGGGGTTGGACGGGCTGTTGATCACGAACAGGCGGGTGCGCTCAGTAATGGCGTTTTCCAGCTGTTCCGGCGTGATCTTGAAGCGAGTCTCTGCGGTGGTTTCGATGATCACCGGTTTGCCTTCGGCCACCAGCACCATATCCGGGTAGGAAACCCAGTAGGGTGCGGGAATGATGGCCTCGTCGCCTTCATTCAGTGTCGCCAGGGCGAGGTTGAAAAAGCTCTGTTTGCCACCACTGCTTACCAGTATCTGGTTGGCTTCGTATTCCAGGCCGTTGTCCCGTTTGAACTTCGCAATAATCGCTTTCTTCAGCGCGGGCGTACCATCCACGGCGGTGTACTTGGTCTGGCCGTTGTTGATGGCGTCGATAGCCGCCTGTTTGATGTGATCGGGGGTGTCGAAGTCAGGCTCGCCAGCACCGAGGCCGATAATATCCTGGCCGGCCGCACGGAGTTCAGCGGCTTTATTGGTAACTGCGAGGGTGGGGGAAGGCTTGATCGCCTGTACTCGGCTGGAAAGTTGAAGGTCCAAACTTGAGCTCCTTAAAGCTGCGTCTTATTGGGCTGCGATCGGCCGGGCAACTGGAGCCAAAGTTACTGGCTGATTTTTCACCCAGCCGTCGATCGCACAGATGGTATCATGAAGCTGCCAGAACGCTAAATTTCTTGAGGATGCGACGCAAATATTCCGTCGTTTCCGGTGTCCGGAGGTTAAAACGCCAGATATGGCCAACAAAGCATCCAGTGCGAGGGAAGGGGCTTTTCGCGTCGATTCGCCCTACCAACCTGCAGGTGACCAGCCCAAAGCGATTGCGGGACTGGTTGACGGCATTGAATCCGGGCTTGCCCATCAAACCCTGCTCGGGGTAACCGGTTCTGGCAAGACTTTCACCATTGCCAATGTGGTTCAGCAGGTCCAGCGGCCAACCATCATTATGGCCCATAACAAGACCCTGGCGGCGCAGCTCTATGGCGAGTTCAAGGAGTTCTTCCCCGATAACGCAGTGGAGTACTTCGTCTCCTACTACGATTACTACCAGCCGGAGGCCTACGTACCGTCTTCCGATACCTTTATCGAAAAAGACGCCTCCATCAATGAGCACATTGAGCAGATGCGGCTGTCGGCCACCAAGGCTTTGCTGGAGCGCCCGGATGCCATCATTGTCGCGACGGTTTCTTCCATCTACGGTCTGGGTGATCCGCAATCCTATCTGAAAATGATGCTGCACCTGGACCGGGGTGACCAGATGGATCAACGGTATATCCTGCGGCGGCTGGCCGAACTGCAGTACACCCGCAATGACATCGAGTTCCATCGCGCCAATTATCGGGTGCGGGGCGATGTCATTGATGTCTTCCCGGCAGAATCCGAGAAGGAAGCCATTCGCATCGAACTGTTCGATGATGAAGTGGAGAACCTGAGCTATTTTGACCCGCTTACCGGAGAGGTGCTCAGGCGGGTGCCGCGCGTGACCATTTACCCGAAGTCCCACTATGTCACCCCCCGGCAGACCGTGCTGGATGCGGTCGAGCACATCAAGCAGGAGCTTGATGTTCGGCTGCAGCAGTTGAGGGATAACAACCGGCTGGTGGAAGCTCAGCGGCTGGAGGAGCGTACCCGCTACGACATCGAGATGATGCTGGAGCTCGGTTACTGCAATGGTATCGAGAACTACTCCCGCTATCTCTCCGGGCGGAATCCCGGTGAAGCGCCACCCACGCTGTTTGACTACCTGCCACCCAACGCTTTGCTGGTAGTGGACGAGTCCCACGTGACCATTCCGCAGATTGGCGCCATGTACAAAGGGGACCGGTCCCGCAAGGAAACCCTGGTGGAGTACGGTTTCCGTCTGCCATCAGCACTGGACAACCGCCCCATGCGGTTTGAGGAGTGGGAGCGAATTGCGCCCCAGATGATCTTTGTTTCGGCCACCCCGGGGAATTATGAGGCCGAGCATGCTGGCCAGGTGGTGGAGCAGGTGGTACGACCGACTGGGCTGCTGGACCCGGAGATTGAGGTTCGGCCCGCGTCTACCCAGGTGGATGATCTGCTGTCTGAGATTCACCAGCGCGTGGAGGTGAATGAGCGGGTGCTGGTCACAACACTTACCAAGCGCATGGCCGAGGATCTGACCGACTTCCTGATGGAGCACGACATTCGCGTGCGTTATCTGCATTCGGACATTGATACCGTAGAGCGAGTGGAGATTATTCGGGATCTGCGGCGGGGCGAGTTTGACGTGCTGGTGGGCATCAACCTGCTTCGGGAGGGGCTGGATATGCCGGAAGTGTCACTGGTGGCAATACTGGATGCGGATAAAGAAGGCTTCCTGCGCTCAGAGCGTTCGCTCATACAGACCGTTGGTCGGGCCGCCCGTAACGTGAACGGCAAGGCCATTCTGTATGGCGACAGGATCACCGGTTCCATGCAGCGGGCCATTGATGAGACCGAGCGTCGTCGTGCCAAGCAGATGGCACACAACGAGGAGCATGGTATTACCCCCACCGGTCTTAACAAGAAGATCGCGGATATTATGGAGGGTGCCGCGGGCGGCGGCGGTCGTGGCCGGCGCAAAGCGGAGCGTCCCGGGCAGAAGGCTGCTGAAGAAGCCGAGGATTATCGCGTAAAGGTAGGCAATCGCTCGCCGGAAGATGTCCTCAAGGAAGTGGCGAAACTGGAAGACGAGATGTACAAAGCCGCCGCGGATCTGGATTTCGAGACCGCGGCGCGCCTGCGGGATCAGATTTCGGAACTGAAGGAAGCGGCCCTGCGGACCGGCTGATCAGTGGCGTTTGGGGCCGACAATCACTGCCGCCTGCAGGGGCTGGTTGCGGCCATAGCGCGACATCTTGTCGAATACCCGTCGGTCGATGGGCAGGTATTGCTTGTCGGCCACGGTTTCCCCTTCCTCGGTATCGATTTCCGGGTCATGCAGGTACACGAAATCCTCGTCGATGGCACATACGGTTACCCAGTGCGGCACCCGGCTCCGGTTCAGTTGCCAGGTGCTGATCAGGATGACAGGGATGCGCCCGTCATGCAGGGCCTTCTCCATTGCCTCCAGGGTTAGCGGGTCGTGATGCAGCTGGATTTCAGTCTGCCCGATATCGTGCAGGAACCCCTCGTGCACCAGTTCCAGTACCCGCTTTTTATCTTCGTTGCGGACCGTATCTTTGAACAGCGCGCCTTCCTGGCTGATCCAGGCACTGGCCTCGAAGCCCCGGTGCCAGGCAGATAGCGCAAGCCCATGGGGGCCACAACCGCCATGCCCGGCCAGCATGAAGATGGTGGTGGCTTCACGCCAGATTTTCAGCTCCTCCAGCGTGCTTACTGGTTGCTGTTCGTCAAGGGCCGCCATCGCCATGATTAATGCAGACGGACCGCAGGTGAACTCGGTGGTCTGGGGGTAATAGGGCACCGGAAGAAATTCGCGAGAGGGCTCGTAGTAGAGAATCCGTCGCTCGAACCGCAAGGCATCGCCGTGATCTTCGTAGTAGTCCCGGTAGGTGCCAAACTGCCGATATCCCAGCCGACGATACAGGGAAATGGCCCCGGTGTTGTCTTCACGCACTTCCAGCCGCATGATGATGCGATCAGCCTCAACCGCTTCCTTCTCCGCCTCACGGACCAGTCTTTCACCCACACCGCGGCCGCGGGCAACGGGTGAGACTGCAATCGAGTAAATCCGAGCCAGCCGGGTGGCTGCATTCATCAGCACCAGGCAGTAGCCCACCAGTTCGCCGTTCAATTCGGCGATAACCAGTCGGTCCCTGGGCATCTCCAGAAAGCGGCGGAAGCTGCGCCGGGATATTCTGTCCTCGGTAAAACAGCGGTTCTCCAGCTGAACGAGGGCATCCAGATCACTGGCATGGGCTTGGCGGAGCATTACATCGGTCATGGTCTGGTAAACCCGGTCAACGAGAAAAAGGTAGCGCCTGGCGGGCACGCTCATTGCCGCTATTATGGTAGACAGATGCCATCCCGTCATAGCAGCGGATGATGCGTAAAAGCACGCATCTTCAGGCGATTGTCTGGCAAGGTGATGGGGCGTATTGTTGCCGGAATTATCAGGCTCTACCTTCAGGGAGGAATGCCGCTTTATGTCCCGATTGCTCATCGTTGTAGATCGCGCCAAAGACTGGGCACCGTACTACCCCAGCGAAGACGTGCTTACTTTCGATCAATACCTTCAGTTCACCGCCCCGGCTAACAGCCGCGTGCGGGTGATAAACCTGTGCCAGAGTGCCAGGTATCTGAGCAGGGGCTATTACTGTTCGTTGCTGGCCGAGGCGCGCGGGCACCACGTGGTGCCATCGGTTATGACACTTAACGACCTGAGCCGTAAGGGACTGTTTTCGCTTGAACTCGAAGAGCTGGACAGCAGTGTCATCCAGTGGCTGGAAAAATCAGCCTCCGAAATCGATCCCGCCACCGATGACCGGGACGCTACCCATGAAGTACGAATCCGAACCTATTTTGGCCAGGCCGAACATCCGGACCTGAAGCCCGTGGCCCGTGCCCTGTTCGAGCGGTTTCCGTGCCCGATTCTGGAAGTGGTGTTCCGTCACCGCAAACAATGGCAGATCGAAACCATGAAGCCGGCGGCACCGGCGGATCTTGACGAGCGCGAGCAGGATTTGTTCGCGGCCGCCCTGGATCGCTTCAGCAGCATGATCTGGCGCAAACCCCGCACCCGTCGCCGCTACCGTTTTGATCTGGCTATGCTGGTGAACCCGGAGGAAGAGTTGCCTCCGAGCGATGAGATGGCCCTGAAGCGTTTTGAGCGTGCTGGCAGAAAGCTGGGAATTAACGTGGAGCGCATTACCCGCCGGGATTACATGCGCCTGCCGGAATATGATGGTCTGTTTATTCGTGAAACCACCGCTATTGATCACCACACTTATCGGTTTGCTCGCAAGGCAGAGGCCGAGGGGATGGTGGTAATTGACGACCCGGTGTCGATTCTGCGTTGTACAAACAAGGTGTTTCTGGCGGACCTGCTTAAAAACAACAAGGTGCCAACACCGAAAACGCTGATCCTTTCAAAGGATCAGAAGGATGCGGTACAGCAGGTGAGTAATGAACTGGGCTTTCCTGTGGTCATCAAAATTCCGGATGGCGCCTTTTCCCGTGGTGTGATCAAAGCCAAGGACGAAAAGGAACTTCGGGCAGGGCTGAAAGACCTGTTCAAACAGTCTGCGTTGGTATTGGCTCAGGAGTACTTCTACACGGATTACGATTGGCGCATTGGTGTGCTTGGCGGTCGGGCCATTTATGCCTGTAAATATCTGATGGTGAAAGGTCACTGGCAGATTTACCAGCACGGTGGTGCCACAGTGGAAAGTGGCGGTTTTGAAACCATGCCCACCTACGAGGTGCCTCGCAATGTCATCCAGGCGGCATTGAATTCGACCCGGTTGATCGGTAATGGGCTTTACGGTGTCGACATCAAACAAGCCGGGAATCGGGTGGCGGTGATTGAAGTGAATGACAACCCGAGTATCGACTCGGGTGTGGAAGACAAGTTCCTGGGCGGAGAGCTGTATACCCTGGTGATGCAGGAATTCCTGTCGCGCATGGAGGAGAACCGGCGCCGGTAAACCGGCGCGTCAGTTGGCAGCGACCCAGACCCGGACGCTGCCAAACCAGGGGTAGTCTGCCAGAACCGCTCGAACCTGTTCCGTGGTCAGGTGTGGCCCGGAATGGTTTTCATCCAGGAAGATTTCAAGGTGGATGCGATTCTTGAGGTAATGAAGCCGGAGCCGGCTTTGTGGTGGTAGCTCTCCCAGCTTCTCTGTCAGCAGGCGACGAAGTGCTTCGCGATCGGGTAGCCCCGGGTCGGTGGCGTGGGGCACTTTTTCATCGTTCTCGGCGTCGATATGGAAGTTGATGTCCCGAATGTTCTCCAGGGCATCCCGCATGCCCGTGACCACCTTCATACCAATCTGATGCCCTTCGGAAACGCTGATTTCCGGGCGAACCACCAGGTGTACGTCCAGCAGGATGTCGTGCCCCATCCGCCGGCTGCGCAGTTCATGAACATTTCGCACGCCATCCGTTTCCAGGGCAATGGTTTTCAACATCCGGGTATCATCTTCGGACAGACCTGTGTCGACCAGTTCTTTCACGCTGTCCCAGGTGAATTTCCAGCCGATGTGCACAATGATGGCTGCAATGAGGACGGCGGCTACCACGTCGAGCCAGACGAAACCCAGCATGGCACCGATGGTAGATACCAGAACGACCACTGACGAAAATGCATCGGTACGGCTGTGCCAGGCGTTGGCAATGATCAGGTCTGAGCGGATTTTCATGCCAACATGGCGAGTATAACGGTAGATCCATTCCTTGCCTGCTACCGAGGCTGCGGCCGCTACCAGCACTGGCCAGCCCGGAACCAGCTGCGCTTCACCGGACAGGAGCCTGAGAATGTTCTCCCAGGCCAGGGCCGCGCCCACGGCAATAAGAATGCTGCCCAGTACCAGAGTGCCGAGGGTTTCGATTCGCTGGTGTCCGTATGGATGGTCCGCATCTGGCTCCTTACGGGACAGACGCATGACCGCCAGAACCACCCAATCCGATGCCACATCGGTAAATGAATGGATACCATCCACCAGTAGCGCCTGGGAATTAAAAAGAGTGCCGCCAATGACTTTTATGATGCCCAGAACGGCATCGAGAATCATGCCAATGATCGTGACCCGGGTCGCCGCATGCTTCTCGGATTCGAGATTATTCTGGCGCTGCTGGCTGGGTTGATCAGGCTGTTCCATTGGATTCACTCCGGGCTTTTCGCGATGAGGGCAGTATAACGGGAATAACCGTAGAAATGGGTGGAATTAATGGCCTGGCTGTGATCGATTTATGCACATCATGACGAATTGGTTATCCGTTAGCATTTTGTTACCAAAGCCGTCAAATGTTAATTTTATCTATTTAAGCTATTGATAAATATAGGGAAAATAACTGATCAAAAAATGATCAATTTGTAGGCTGGCGCAGTTATCAAGGGGTCGGGGCGCTTGCTCGGCAATTTTCAACAGGGTTATCCACAGATTCCGTGGAAAAGCGTCGGGAGGCTATACAGGGCGGGGTTTTCGGGACTAATTGGGGTTTACACAAGATGGTGTGGAAAACTTTCGGTATACTCCTGCCACCCGGAGAAAGGAGTTTGACGATGTACGGCCTTCTGAGAAACCTGCTGTTCCGATTGCCACCGGAGCGGGCCCATAATGTTGCCCTTGGCAGCCTGGATGTTGCTCAAAAACTGGGCATCCTGAATACATTTACCCGACAGCCGGAGCCTTGCCCGGTAAACGTGATGGGCCTGGAATTCCCGAATCCGGTTGGATTGGCTGCTGGGCTGGACAAAAACGCCGACCACATTGATGCTCTTGGTGCTCTTGGTTTCGGGTTTATCGAAGTGGGCACTGTTACGCCTCTGGCACAGCCCGGTAATCCAAAACCCCGAATGTTCCGGTTGCCGGAGCACCAGGCCATCATTAACCGCATGGGGTTCAATAATGAAGGCCTGGAACACCTCATTACCAATGTCCGCCACCGCCGTTACCGGGGCGTACTGGGCATTAATGTCGGCAAGAACAAAGACACCCCGAATGAGCAGTCTGAACAGGACTACCGTAAAGGAATAGCGGCTGTTTACCCCTATGCCGACTACATCACCGTTAATGTATCTTCTCCCAATACGCCGGGCCTCCGGGATCTGCAGTTTGGCGATTCGCTCAAGCAGCTTTTGCACGCCATAAAGGAAGAGCAGGCAGCGTGTGAGCAAAAGCATGGCCGCTATGTGCCGGTGGCTGTAAAGATCGCCCCGGATATGGACGAGCAGGGCATTCGCTTTGTGGCTGCAGCATTGCTCGAAGCTGGCCTGGATGGTGTGATTGCCACCAACACCACGATCAGCCGGGAGGCGGTGAAGGGGCACGCTCACGAGCAGGAGGCGGGCGGTCTCAGCGGTGCACCGGTACGGGAAGCGTCTGTGAAAGTGATTCAGGGGCTGTATGCTGAGCTGGGCGATCGGCTGCCGATTATTGGCGTGGGCGGCATCACGGATGGCGACAGTGCGGCAGAGAAGATTCGCGCAGGCGCAAAGCTGGTGCAGATCTATACCGGGTTTATTTATCGTGGCCCGTCATTGATCAACGAAGCAGTGGAAGCGATCCGGAAAGAAATCAGCTGAGGCAGAAAGAAGGTGGGCCCGCTGAGCGGGCCCTTGCGGGGAATAAACCCCGTAGCGCTTTTTCGCATGGTACGGGGCGGGAGGCCCCGTTTGGGTTGCTCTGGTTACTGCTCTGATTGTGATTTGTGTGTAAAAATTGAAAAAAACAGATCAGGGTTAAACGGGGTTGGCCATTATGTTGCGGTTACGTTGGCCAGTTTATGGATGCCGGAGACGCCGGTCATGCCCTCCCAGTTATCTGTGCGGCCTTCTCGCCACCCGTTCAGCCATTCCTGGCGGACTTCCGGTTGTTCTAATGGGCAGCTGTCTTTGGATTTGCCGGACACGCCAGCGAGATAACCCCGCTTGAATGCACGAGCGTACATGTCTCTCTTCTGTCTTTTCATGCCGTTCCTCACTGATGGATTAACAGAACAAGCGTGTACACATCTGCAGTGACCTTGGCAGTCGGGAGCCTCTCCGGGACAACCCACTATTGCCAGCTCCGGTCAGAGCAGTCAGGATCCTGTTAACGGAGACTTTTATTCGGCCTCCGGAACGACGCGTCAACTACAAGGTAAGACGAATCTCGCGCCGGTGTACACTATTTATTTCATCTATATGGCGCTTCTTTTATATTTTTGTGAAATAACGATGACAGTCGCTAAAAGGCTTTTACTGCCATTCCGGAAACTTACCGGCCCTATTCAGAAAACCAGGAGTTGATCTTGTCCAAGCATGTCTTTTTCGTAACCTGCCCCAAAGGCGTCGAGTACCTCCTGGCCGATGAATTGAAAGAATTCGGCCTGAACCTTGTGCGGAATGCACCCGCCGGTGTCTGGGTTGAGGGCGAGCTGGAGAACGGCTATCGGGCCTGTCTGTGGTCCCGTTTGGCGAACAGGGTGATTCTGAATGTGGCGGATGTGGATGCCCGGAGCGCCGACGAACTATATGCCGGTGTCGTGGATCTTGACTGGCAGGCCCATATACCCGCGGGGGGGAGCTTCCGGGTAACGTTTCTTGGCCAGAACGAAGCCATCCGGAACACTCAGTTTGGCGCCCAGAAAGTGAAAGATGGCATTGTTGACAGCATTCGGGGTGCCGGTGCACCCAGGCCCTCGGTTGCACCGAAAGACCCGGATGTCACGGTATCGGCGCGGTTGAACCGGGGCCGCTTGTCGTTGGGGATTGATCTGAGTGGCCACAGCCTTCATATGCGGGGCTACCGAACTGAAAAGGGTATCGCGCCCTTGAAAGAAAACCTTGCAGCGGCTTTGCTGCTGCGGGCAGGGTGGCCAGAGATTGCCGCTAACGGTGGTGACTTTGTGGACCCGATGTGCGGTTCCGGTACGCTGGTGGTTGAAGCTGCGTTGATGGCGCTGGACATTGCGCCGGGGCGGAAGCAGGAGCGGTTCGGGTTCGAAAAGTGGCCAGGACACCAGCCCGAGCTCTGGCTGTCGCTGCGCCAGGAAGCGGAGCGTCGGGCCCATGAGGGCAAGCAGGGGCGCATTCCCACTTTTTATGGTTTTGATCAGGATTGTCGCGTGATTGCGACTGCGGAGAAGAACATCCTGCGAGCTGGCCTGGAAGGTATCGTTCGTGTAGAAGCCAGGCCGATCTCCGAATTCACTCGCGAGAATGACTGGAGCGATACTGGGCTGGCGCTGACCAACCCGCCCTACGGTGAGCGGTTGAGTGAGCGCAAGGAGCTGGCGGCCCTGTACCAGAGCCTTGGAGAGGTTGTGGCTCGGGAGCTCACCGGATGGCGCTTGGGGGTGTTCACCGGTGCGCCGGAGTTCGGAAAATCCCTCGGTTTGCGAAGCTTCAAGCAGTACAAGTTGTTCAATGGCAAGCTGCCGGCGCAGCTGTTGCTGTTCGAAGTACAGCCGGAGAATGCCCGCACGCCCCGTGATCCGGCCGCGCCGGGGCAGATTATGCCTCGCATCGCCAACGCCGAACGGGCAGATATGCTGCGTAACCGTCTCAAGAAGAATCTGAAAACGATTGGCCAGTGGGCCAGGAAGCAGAACATTGGCTGTTACCGCCTATACGATGCCGATATGCCGGAATATGCCCTGGCGATCGATATCTACGAGGGGCGGGTACATGTTCAGGAATACCTCGCCCCGAAATCAGTTGACGAAAAGGCAGCCAGAGAGCGCCTTGCCGAAGCCATGGCGGTGATCCCGGAAGTGCTTGAGGTCGCGCCGGAGGATCTGGTGTGCAAGCAACGTCAGCGCCAGACCGGTACCCGGCAATATGAAAAACAGGCGGCGACCGGCGAGTACTTTAACGTGCACGAGCACGGCTGCGCCCTGAAGGTGAACCTGAAAGACTATCTGGATACCGGCCTGTTCCTGGATCATCGCCCGGTACGTTACTGGATCCAGCAACATGCCAGGGGCAAGCGTTTTCTGAACCTGTTCTGTTATACCGGCGCAGCGACCGTGCACGCAGCGGTTGGCGGAGCCAGCCGCACCCTGAGCCTGGACATGTCCAAAACCTACGTCAGCTGGGCTCAGGATAACCTGGCTCTCAACTCGGCAGATCCGCGCAAGCATGTCGTCGAACAGGCAGACTGTCTGGCCTGGCTGGCAGACCGAAAAACCGCGAATCAGACCTTTGATCTGATTTTCATGGACCCGCCCACCTTCTCAAACTCAGCCCGGATGGCTGGCGTTCTCGATATTCAGCGCGATCATGCCGATCTGGTGCGGCAGTGCATGGCACGACTGTCCAGTGATGGCCTGCTGATTTTCTCCAATAACTTCCGTAAGTTCAGGCTGGATGAGGCGCTGGAGTCAGAGTTTGAAGTGAAAGAGGTGAGTGCCAGCACTCTGGACAAGGATTTTCAGCGCAACCCCAAAATCCATCGGTGCTGGCATATCCGGCATCAGAACTCGTAACGGATACCTGAGGAGAACTGGAAGGCATTGGCGCTGGTGTCCGTGTCTTCAAACAGCTTGCCGCCCTCGAAAACCAGGTAGGTGTTATCCATCAGTTCCAGGTCCAGGCCGGCCAGCCAGCTGAAGCTGAAACTGCTGCTCGGGTAATCGCCCTCGATATCCCGAAACTGGGCATTGGCGTCGGCATCCCGGTTGTCGAGGGTTGCCTCCCCGCTGACATGGGTAAAGCCAGCCTGGGCATAGACATTGCCAAGCTCACCGATGGGGTAGTGCAGGCCCATGTACCAGCTGCCGAAGTAGTCGACGGCCAGGCTCAGGTCGCCACGGGAAATCTCGGCGTCTGCCAAGCCGCCCCCCAGCCTCACCTCTGCATGAATCAGGTCGCTCAGGTGGCCGCCAATCACCAGTGTCGCTGCCTGGCCCCAGCCATCCTCGTCGGACTGCCCGATGGAGCGGTGTTCAATGGCTGTCGCCAACAGTCCGACATAGTGTTTATCGGAGCGAGGGGTCTCCTGGCCAAAGGCGGCGCAAGAAAACAGGCCAAGCGCTATCAGGCTGGATGTGAGGAAACGGGGTGTGACCTTGTTCATTATTATCAGGCTTCCTGTCAGTAACGGTACTGACGCCCGATTCTGCCTTGTGTAACGCAATGTTACGCGGACTCATGTCACAGTTCCCCGTGATCAGGGGCCGGACCTCAATCCTCCAGGTAGCCTTCCTCACGGGCCAGCAACAGCAGGGAATATACGCCGTTTTCCGGCAGCTGCGGTTCAAGCCCTTCATCAAAGAGCAACTGCCGGCGGCGGTCTTCCAGTGCTTCGCTGTCCAGGCCGGTAATCAGCTCGGAAATGGGGGCGATTTCAAACGGGGCCTCCTGGCGAACGGCACTGAAGATCAGGTCTATCAGGATTTCGTCCGGATCCAGTCCATCCACGTATACGGTCTGGTCCGGCAGATCCTCGTGCAGCTCCCTGGCCAGTTCCAGCAGGGGGACCCCCTGTTCTTCCAGATACAGCAGGTCTACATCGCCCAGGTCGCCATCTTCGGGCAACCAGGCATCCTCCGGTGCAATTACCACGGTTTTCATCTGGCCGTCTGCAAGGGACCAGGCGATGGCCGTGGGAAACAGGGCGTCGTCGGTCTGGCAGTATTCGATATCCAGAAAGCGGGGTAGTGACACAGTGAACTCCGGAATCTTCGGTGAGTGCTTATGGCGGTGCGCAGCGTACCCGGTAGGAGCCGGCGCGGCTTCATGCCATACTGTAGCCGCCATTATCATGCAATCAGGAAGATCATGGAACACACTGAATTCAATAAAGACTTGATTGAGTTTTTGAATGCCTCGCCGACTCCGTGGCATGCGGTCAATACCATGAAAACGCGTCTTGAAGCAGCGGGATTTCAACCGCTGGACGAGCGCGAAGAATGGTCGTTGCAGCCAGGGCAGGGCTACTACGTAACCCGTAATGGCTCGTCTATTGTTGCCTTTCGTACCGGCACCAAGGATGTGGTCAGTTCCGGCATCCGGATGGTGGGAGCCCATACCGACAGCCCCTGCCTGAAGGTCAAACCGAACCCTGAGATTCGCCGCAAGGGCTTTTTCCAGTTGGGTGTGGAAGTGTATGGGGGCGTATTGCTGAACCCCTGGTTTGACCGGGATCTTTCTTTGGCCGGCCGTGTGACGGTATTGGACGACAACGGCAAAGTACGGGACACCCTGGTGAATTTCCGCAAGCCGGTGGCGATCATTCCGAGCCTGGCCATCCATCTGGACCGGGAGGCGAACAGCAGTCGCACCGTTAATGCCCAGACCGATCTTCCGCCGGTGGTTATGCAGGTACCGGAAACCGATACCACCACCTTTGCCGAGTTGCTGAAACAGCAGATTGCCAAAGAATCCGGGCTGCAGACCAGCAAGATTCTGGGCTATGAGCTGAGTTTTTACGATGCACAGGGTGCAGCTCTGGTGGGGCTGCGTGAAGAGTTCCTGGCCTCCGCACGGCTCGATAATCTGCTCAGTTGTTATATCGGCCTGCAGGCCCTGCTGGAAACCTCTGGTGACGAGCCGGCACTACTGGTCTGCAATGACCATGAGGAAGTGGGCAGTATGTCCGCCGAAGGTGCCCAGGGGCCGTTTCTCACGGCGGTGCTGGACCGCTGGTGTGGCGCCGGGAAAAGCCGTGCCATTGCTCGTTCCATGATGATTTCTGCGGATAACGCCCACGGTATTCATCCAAACTACGCAGACCGACATGATGAGAATCATGGGCCATTGTTGAATCAGGGGCCGGTCATCAAGGTAAACCACAATCAGCGTTACGCCACCAACAGTCGTTCCGCCGCCCTCTATCGCCACATCAGCGATGAACTGGGGTTGCCGCACCAGACATTTGTGGTGCGCAGTGACATGGGGTGTGGCAGCACGATCGGGCCGTTGACCGCGGGAAATCTTGGCGTGACCACGCTGGATATCGGCGTACCCCAGTTTGCCATGCACTCGATTCGTGAAATGATCGGTACACGGGATGGTTATACGCTGTTCCAGGTGTTGCGGGAGTTCATGCAGCGGGCCGAGGTTTTCTGAGGCCCAAAAGAAAAGGCCGCTGATATCTGATCAGCGGCCTTTCGGAATAAGTGGCTCCCCGAGCTGGGCTCGAACCAGCGACAAACGGATTAACAGTCCGTTGCTCTACCAACTGAGCTATCGGGGAACAGCATCAATGTGGCGCGCATATTAAGTACTTTAATCAGGTTCGTCAACCCCCTGAAATGAAAGGTCAAAATTTGCACAGAGCTAAGCTTGAACCCTATCGTCCGCCGGTGTGGTTGCGTAATGGCCACGTCCAGTCGGTATGGCCGACCCTGTTCCGGAAAGTGACCCTGCCGGAACCGGAAACCGACATACTGGCCACCGACGATGACGACGAACTGCATCTGGACTGGTATCGCCAGGGCAGTGACCGGCTGGCGGTGATATCCCATGGGCTGGAAGGCCACAGCCGTAGGCCCTACGTGCTGGGTCTGGCCAGAGCATTGATGGCCGACGGCTGGGATGTGCTGGCATGGAACTTTCGGTCCTGCGGCGGGGTGATGAACCAACAGCCGCGCTTCTATCACAGTGGCGCCACTTCGGATCTGCATGCCGTCGTCAGTCACGCGCTGGGGCGGCGGTATCAGAACCTCTTCCTGTCAGGTTTCAGTATGGGTGGGAATCTCACGCTGCTGTACCTGGGTGAGCAGGGGGAGCATGTGGACAGCCGTATCAGTGGTGCGGTGGCCTACTCGGTGCCTCTGGACCTGGCGGGCAGCGCGGACGTGCTGGCGCGACCCAGCCGGCGTATTTACATGCAACGGTTTTTGACGGATCTGCACCTCAAGATGCGGGAAAAAGCGGACAGATTCCCTGATCTGATTGATGTCACGGGTTTCGAGGAAATCCGAAGTTTTCACGAATTCGATAATCGCTATACGGCACCACTGCATGGATTCCAGGACGCGGCCGACTATTGGGCCCGGTGTTCTGCTCTGTTCCGGTTGAGTGATATCCGGGTGCCAGCTCTGATAGTGAATGCAGCAGATGACCCGTTCCTTTCGGCCCGCTGTTTTCCGGACAGTCGCCGGGTATTGGGACATCACGTCCAGATGGAAATCCCGAAGTGGGGTGGGCATGTGGGGTTTGTCCAACATGCCCGGGACGGTTACTACTGGTCTGAACGCCGAGCTTTAGGGTTTGTCCGGCAGGTAATCTGAGTCGTCAGCTGCTGGCCTGTTTGTTCAGCAGCGGTTCCAGCTTTGGCCAGATGTTATCCAGCAGCCGGGGTTGTGCCTCTTCCGTCGGATGAATGCCATCACCTTGCATCAACCCGTCCTGATCGTAGATACCGTCCAGGAAGAAGGGAACCAGAACGGTATTGTAGCGGTCAGACAGGGTCGGAAAGATATCGGCGAACATGGTGGTGTAGCGCTGGCCGTAGTTAGGCGGGATCTGCATGCCCACCAGCAAAGGGGTGGCGCCGGTATCACGCACCTGTTCGATCATGTTCGCCAGGTTGGATTCGATTACGTTGGGAGGGAAGCCTCGCAAACCATCATTGCCGCCCAGCTCAATGACGACAATGGTTGGGTCGTGGGCTTCCAGCAGGCCTGGCAGGCGCCGCAGGCCACCGTCGGTGGTTTCACCGCTGATGCTGGCGTTTACTACGGTCCAGTCCAGATCCTGGCTCTCGATGCGATCCCGCAGCAGCTCTACCCACGCGGTTTCCGAGGGTACGCCATAGGCGGCACTCAGGCTGTCGCCCAGTACCAGCACCGTGTTCTGGCTGGCCAGAACAGGCAGGGCGATAAGAAGCAGGGCCGAGAGTGCGATTGATCTGACGTACAGCGATATCGTATGCATAGTAAATTCATATACCCTTTACAGATTCAACAATACAGACAACGGAGCAACCGTGAACCAGATGACGGATCTCAGTAAAACCGATAGCAGCCCGATGTTGCGGGTGTCTGATCTAACCCATCGGGTCAGCCTGGAAACCGATACGCTCACGATCTTGCAGGGGGTCAGTCTGGAAATCAATCGGGGAGAGTCCGTAGCCATTGTCGGTCGGTCTGGTTCCGGTAAAACCACGCTGCTTGGGTTGCTTGCTGGCCTGGACACGCCCACCGAAGGTACCGTAGAGCTGGATGGATCGGTAATCAGCAAGCTGAGTGAAGACGAGCGTGCCAAGCTCCGGGCCCGCCGGGTCGGGTTTGTGTTCCAGTCGTTCCAGTTGCTGCCGGCATTAACCGCGCTTGAAAATGTCATGCTGCCGCTGGAATTGGCCGGCATGGAAGCGCCGGAGCAGCGGGCCAGAGAGCTGCTTGAACGGGTCGGCTTGGGTGAACGGCTGAACCATACCCCTCGTCAGTTGTCCGGTGGCGAGCAGCAGCGGGTCGCGATTGCGCGTGCCTTTGCATCCGACCCCGCCATTCTGTTTGCAGATGAGCCCACGGGCAATCTGGATAACCGGACCGGGCAGGCGGTGTCTGACCTGCTGATGGATCTGAACCGGGAGCAGGGCACCACACTGGTGATGGTTACCCATGATGAACACCTTGCCGAACGTTGCGGCCGGCAGCTGCACATCGAGGCGGGCATGCTGACTGAGCCGGATCTGGCCGGGGAGCCGGCACACTGATGGGAGCCTCCAACAAACTCATGTCCGTGAGCCGAGACTGGCGAGAGCGCGATGTTCGTGTGGTGCTGGTTGCGCTGATTATTGCTGTTGCCACCGTAGCCACAATTGCGCTGTTCGCCAGCCAGTTGCAGCGTACCCTGGTATCGTCTGCCAGTTCTTTTCTGGCGGCAGATCGGCAACTGGAAGCCGAGAACGGCCGTCCGATCCCACAGGAATGGTTAGAGAATGCCCAGTCCCGAGGCCTGGAAACCGGGCGCATGGTGGAGTTCTCCACCATGGTCTTCGGAGAAAGCGGATTTCAGCTGGTCTCGGTCAAGGCGGTGAGTGACGAATATCCGTTGCGCGGCGAAATCGAGATCCAGCCCGGTGCTGAAGAGCCGAGACAGATTGTCAGTCAGGGCCCCGGCCCCGGCCAGGTGTGGGTGAATCCACGGTTGCTGCGTCTGCTCGAACTGGACATCGGCGATACTCTGGAAGTCGGCAATCTGAAGCTGGAAATTACTCGCTTGCTGATCCGCGAGCCGGATGGGGGCTTCCGGCTGTCATCATTGGCGCCACGGGTGATGATGCATGTGGATGATGTTGCCGCCACCGGTGTGGTCCAGGAAGGTAGCCGCGTGGAATATGTCTACCTGTTTGCCGGCGCCGAAGGTGTGCTTGAAGACTATTACCAGTGGCTGGAACCACAGCTGGAGCCCAGTCACGAGTGGGAAGGGGTCAGAGACGGTGAAACCTTCTCGCGCTCCCTGGAGCGGGCCGAACGCTTCCTGCTGCTGGGTGGCAGTCTTGCGGTGTTGCTGGCGGCGGTAGCCGTAGCGGTGGCCAGCCGGCAATACGCTCTGTCTCAAAGGGACACGGTGGCATTGCTGAAAACCCTTGGATTATCCAGCCGGGGCATTGGTGAGCTCTACCTGCGCCGCCTCACTCTGTGGGGTGTTGTTGGCGTGTTGGGTGGTCTGGCAGTGGCGTTACCATTGTTCTGGCTGTTGGTGCGTTTGCTGAGCGACCTGCTGGAACGGCCCGTTGATTTCTACCTGGATCCTTCCGCGTTAACGCCCGCCCTGTTAACGGCACTGGTTTCTCTATTCGCGTTTGCCTATCCGCCCATTCGCCGCCTGCGTAATGTTCCCGCCATGCGGGTATTACGCTCCCAGCCCGGCGAAACCGGCCGGGAAGCCATTCCGGATATCCTGCTGGCGGTGGTCGCCGTGTTTGGGTTGGTATGGATGTACGCCGGCGAGCTGATGCTGGTGGCCGCACTTTTGGGCGGGCTGGTACTGCTGCTGGGTGTGCTCGGTCTGCTGGGGTGGGGCATGGTCGCCCTGTTGCGCAGAGTGAAGGGTGGCGGCAACTCCTGGCGCCTGGCCCTGGTGGGCTTATATCGGCACCGACGTGCCAGCATGGCGCAGATGGCGGTTTTTGCCATGACGCTTATGCTGGCTGCTACGCTGGTGTTGGTGCGTTCCTCCCTGCTGGACGACTGGCAGGCCCAGCTGCCGGACGACGCGCCAAACCATTTCCTGATCAACATTGCCCCGGATGCGGTGGATGATGTTGAGGAATTCTGGGCCACTCGCGGCGCGCCCCTGGAGACGCTTTATCCGATGGTTCGCGGTCGCCTGACCGAACTGAACGGCGAGCCGGTGAAAGAAGCGGTCAGCAAGGATGAGCGGGTTGGTGCGCTGAACCGGGAGCTGAATCTGACCTGGATGCCGGAGCTGCCGGAAGACAACCGGATTGTGGATGGCCAGTGGTTCGGGCCGGGCGAAACCGAGGGGGTTTCGGTAGAAGCTGAGCTGGCGGAGAAACTCGGTTTGCAGCTGGGTGATCGGCTGACCTTCACCATCGGCTCCAGCAAGGTGACCGAGCCGGTAACGAGTATTCGTACCGTGCAGTGGGACAGCATGAAACCCAATTTCTACATGGCCTTCCCGCCCGATGGCGGTCTGACTGACATGCCCGCCACCTGGATTACCGCGTTCTATCTGAACCCGGACAATAAACTGGCTCTTAACGACTTCTCGCGCCAGTTCCCGACGGTCTCGGTGCTGGAGATAGACCATATCATTGATCGCATCCAGCAGATTGTGCAGCAGGTAACTCAGGCCATTGAGGCAATTCTGGCGCTGATTCTCGCGGCCGCCCTGGTGGTGATGGCAGCGGTTGTCAGTGCCACCCTGCGGGATCGTCAGAGGGAGGGGGCGTTGCTGCGAACCCTGGGCGGCCAGCAGTCGTTGTTGGCACGCAGTACCATGCTGGAATTCGCACTGTTGGGGTTCTTTGCCGGCACGCTCGGTGTGATTGCGGCGGAAGGGGCGGTATATGCGCTTCAGGCCGGAATGTTCGAGGGCACTTTCCGCTGGCACTGGCAGGTGATGCTGCCAGTACCGCTGATTGCAGCCATTCTGTTGGCGTTGTTTGGCCGCTGGCAATTACGACCAGTGCTTAGCGTATCGCCGATGCTACTGCTTCGTCGCCTCGAGTGATCGGGTTTTAGCGATAGTTTGAGAGAATGGCGTCGAGTTCGCCATTCTCCTGGATATTTGCCAGCTCCTGGTTGAAAGCCTCGGCAAACGCTTTCCAGTCTTTACGCAGCATGATCCGGAAGCCGAACTGGCTGATTCCTTCCACAGAAGAGCGAAAGTGCTCGGTCAGTCCTTCGTTCCTGAGAATCCATTGCCCGACCAACCGATCCGCAAGCGCTGCGTGAAACTGCTCGCCATGCAGCACAAAGGTGAAAATCTCCCGATCTCTGGAGACGTCAAATCGCTTAATGCGATGATCTTTGAAATAGGGCTCGAGAAAGGGATAGTAGTATCCCAGTGGCGTGACAATCGTCTTGCCGTAGAGGTCTGCGGGGTGTTTGTATTCAAGCTCAGAGCTCTTCGGGAAGAAGAATACTTCCTCCACGTGAACAACCGGGTCGGTAAACAGGAACTTCTCCGGCTCTTCCGTCCACTCTATGGCCCTTGGCGTGCCGTCAATGTAGCCGTCGGCAAGCATAGGGTCTACCCGTTTTCTGGGGATTTTTACCGGTTCCACGTCGTAGCCCAGGCGGGGGACAATCAGGTTTACCACGTCCCACATAATACCGGAGGGCTTGCTGCCATCAACGATCAGATAAGGTGGGTACCCGTTAGGAGAGATGTTGAAGCGGAACACCCGCTCCTGATTGTCCACTTCGGCAGCGGCATTGCCACTGAAAGTGGTTAGCAGGCTCAACAGGATCGCGGTAAAGGAGAGCTTGAAAAGGAGTTTCTTCATGGCGGAACTCTGGATAGGACAGGCCCATACGCTGGTTATATCGATACCCGGCCAACTCCCTGCCAGAATGCCCGCTAAATATTACCTTCTTACTATTTTATTTCAATCATTGTGAATCTGACTTTAGGCTAACCCCGGCCAGAGAGGGCCGGGGCGAGATATGCCTCCGAGGTATCAGGCCCAGGCGCGACGAAGCACCGCCATGGCATCTTCGTGGCTCACTTCCCGGGGGTTGAACATGATCGAGCCGTCGTCCAGGGCCAGCTTGGCAATGCTTTCCAGCTGATTTTCCAGTACTTTGCCGGTTTCTTTCAACGTCCGGGGCAGTTCGCAGCGCTTGTAGAGGGCATCCCGCAGTTTTCGAATGGCTGAAATACTGGCCTCGGCACGTCGGCTCGCAGGGGTGGCGGAGTAGACGTCCGGACCTTCCAGGTACAGCAGCAACTCGCCCAAAGGCTCCCGAATGTTCTCAAGGTTGAACTCAAGCACATAGGGCAGGTACAGGCTCATGCACAGTCCGTGGGGCAGGTGGCAGATGGCTCCGGTAGCATGTCCCAGAGAGTGGACCAGGCCCACCATGGAGTTGGAAAAGGCAATGCCCGCCATGGTTGACGCCTGAGCCAGTTCCAGTCGGCCATCACTGTCTTTCGGATTATCCATGACTGAAAGCAGGGATTGGCTCACCTTCTTGACTGCTGCCGTGGCGTACGCGTCGCTCAGGGGGTTTTTGGCCATGCAGGTGAACGCTTCCGTAGCATGGGTGAGCGCGTCCATAGCGGTGGCTGCCGTAATGTGGGGCGGCAGGGTCAGGGTCATACGCGGGTCGATGATGGCCGCGTTCGGCAGCAGGAATGATGAGGTAAACGGCAGTTTTACGCCTTTTTTCTCATCGGTGATGACCGCCACCGAGGTCACTTCGGAACCAGTACCTGCGGTGGTAGGTACAACAAAGAACGGCTTGAGGGGATGCTTGAGAACTCCGGCACCACTGTATTTGGCAATATTGTCGCCGCCTTCAGACACCAGAATATTCACCGCCTTGCCGGTATCAATGGCGGAGCCTCCGCCCACTGCAATGATCGAGTCGCACTTTTCCTTACGGTAAACGCCGGCAATGTCTTTCACCACCGAGGTGGAGGAATCCGGCGGCACATCGTCGTAGATGGAGACAATTTCCAGTCCGCTTTCTTCGCAAGCGGCAATCACCGGGTCGAGCAGGCCCGCCGCGCGCACCCCTTTATCGGTCACAATCATGGGCCGTTTGGCTGCCAGGCCTGTCAGTTCATAGGGAATGTGCTCCAGCGCGGCTTTACCGGCAATCACTTTTACCGGGCAGAAGAACTCGTAGAATTTGTTGGTCATTATGCTCTCACTGTCTCGACGAATTGGGTGGCGACTTTCAGATAAATACGGGCGGCGCTGATGAGCTTTTCGGGCAGTTTGATGGTTGTCGGATATTCCTTGACTGCCCTCTCGGCGATCAGCCGGGGCAGGATGAACGATTCCAGTCGGTTGAGAACCCGTGTCATCCGCACCGCGTAACTCACATCGCCATCCACCAGCATGCGGTCGTTGGCAAAGGCAACGGAGGTCTTCTCCTGAAACGACAGTACCAGGAAGGCATGGGCGATATGCTTGAACTGGATCGAGAGGTCAACGGGGCGTGGAGCTTCATCCCCGTGGAAGAGCAATTTACCGTTGCCGGTGTGCTCAACGATGAGTTTTGGCCCGTTGGGCATAACCTGCATCTCGAACAGGAAGCCCTCCGGTAGTTCGCAGGTTTCGTTGCGGGTGGCTTCATCCACCTCGCTGATTGCCTGCAGTGCGCGCCCCATCACCTGGAACATGAGCTCAACATAGCTGCGTCGTGCGTGGGACATCATTGGCTGAAGTCGTTTTACGATCATGGTCGCCATCCGATTGTTGTTGGTTAATCTGATTTTTAGAGTTATTGCTCTAGAAGTCAATGCAATCGTTGACGCGGTTTTTGTGTCAGGTCAGCAAATGTGACAACCATAAAAAAACCGGGCGTATTGGCGCCCGGCTTTTTTTGACACTGCAAACAGCTATTCGTTGAGTTCGGCCAGCTTGCGCTGAGCTTCAGCACCCACATCACCACCGGCCTCAGCGGCGGTGGAGTAATAGGCTACTGCCTCCCTGCGTTGGCCCTGTTGCCGCGCGATATCACCCAGGCGGAGATAGGCAATGGAAGTCGGTACCACCTGATTGGCTTTCTCCAGATGGGTTTTTGCCTTGCCAAGGTTGTTCAGCTCCAGTTCGTTCAAACCGCTGTACAGCTGATACTGGAACATCTCCGGGTAGAGCGATACGGCCTTGTCAAAGTCGGCTTTGGCCTTCTCCGGCTGCTCCATGCCGCGATAGATTCGGCCGCGCAGGGCAAAGAACATGGCTTCCCGGGGCTCCAGCTTGATGGCCTTGTTTACCTGATCAAGAGCCGCTTCAAACTTGCCTTCCGACGCCAGCTTCATGGCTTCATCGTGGGCATCGTAGGCCGGCTGAAGTTCCTTGAGCTTTGCGATACGGCGCTGGTAAACGTCCCGGCCACGATAACCACCGGCACCGATTTTCTGCACCAGTTCCTGGTTTTCCTGAACCCGTTTTGCAGAGGGCGGGTGTGTAGCGAACAGGCCATCCAGCCATCCGCTCTGGCGCCCTTCGGATAACTTCAGAAACAGCTGTTGCAGCTCCACGGCAGCTTGCGGATCATAGCCGGCTTCTTTCATATATCGGATACCGTAGGCATCGGATTCCAGTTCATCCCCCTGGCTGTATTGCGCCAGTGCCAGCTGTGCACCCAGAGCCGCACCCCCCATGATCAGCCCGGCCCACTCGTTGTCTGAAAGGGCGAATCCCAGCCCGGCCACCCCGGCGCTGATCAACATGCCCTGTTGCATCCGCTGCACGCTGTGGCGGGCCGCCGCATGAACAATCTCGTGGCCCAGCACCGATGCCAACTGGGCTTCATCCTCCAGCTCCACCAGCAGGCCCCGGTTGATGGCTATCTTGCCGCCGGGCAGGGCCCAGGCATTGGGTACGCTGTTATTGAGCACCACAAACTCATAGGGAAGGTCTGGTCGGTCACTCACGCGCGCCAGCTTCTGGCCCACATCACGCACATAAATGGACAGCTCCGGGTCTATATAGAAGCGGCCGCCCTGGGTCTGTTGCGTGGGTGTGTACTGTTCCGCCCCGAGAGCCAGCTCCTGGTTCTCGGAAATCAGCGACAGCTGCTTCTCCCCGGTTACCGGGTTCACCGAGCATCCGCCCAACCCGGTCAGGGCGAGGGCGATTGCCGCTATTGCTAGATATCTGGTCAACATTCCGGGTCTCACTTATGGCTCCTTAGCGTTGGGGTAAGTTTATAGCACAGACCGGTTTCCGTCGTCGGCCCCGCCCGGCCGACAGTGGCCGGAGCGCGCCCCTTGGCGTATCATAACGGAAGTTATCGCCCCATTTATCTCCCCAATCCAGGCTTTTTAACCACCCAATGAGCTACTATCTGGAATTTCTGGCACTGATCTGGTTTTTTGTCTGCTGGGGAGGGTATACCTGGTATTCGCGCAATCGCGCCAATTCGCGCTCGTGCCTGTCGAACACCCTGGATTTATACCGGGAAGACTGGATGCGGGTCATGCTCAAGCGTGAAAACCGCATTTCAGACGCGTCGGTTGTCGGTAACCTGGAACGCAACGGTGCTTTTTTTGCCTCCAGCTGTCTGCTGATTCTCGCCGGTATTATCACCGCTCTGGGCTATACCAGCGAGGCCATGGAAATTTTCGCCACCATGCCATTTTCCGCCGTACCCAGCCGTGAAATCTGGGAATTGCGATTGGTGGTGTTGCTGGTGGTCTTCATTTACGCGTTTTTCAAGTTCACCTGGTCCATGAGAATGTACAACTTTGTGGCCGTCATGATTGGCAGTGCACCCCTGCCGGATGACAGCAAAACCAGCCCGGCAGCCAGGGAAGCTTTTGCCCGCAGTGCCGGCAACATCTGTAATCTGGCCGGCGACGCCTTTAACCTCGGCCTGCGCTCTTACTACTATGCGCTGGCGGTGGTGGCCTGGTTCATTCATCCGGTGGCCTTTATGGCTGCCTCAACCCTGGTGGTGTACGTACTCTACCGCCGAGAATTCCACTCAGATGCATTATCCGCCCTGCGCGACGGCAAGGTCTTCGAAGAAGCCATACCCGCCCGTGCCGATGCGGACGTAAAATCCAAGAACTGATCTGCAGGACAGTCCTGAATGAATGATGAAACCCGAATAAACCGGGTTAACCGGTTTATCAGTACGCTCAACCAGGCAAGGGAACTGGGTCTGAACGCAACGGAGGCGGGTGAAGGCTATCTGGTTATGGAGCTGCCTTACAGCGACAGGATTATTGGCAACCCGGACACTGGAGTTATCCATGGTGGCGCTATCACGACCCTGATGGACACCGCCTCCGGTTCGGTAATGATCTGTGGTCTGGATGAATTTGAGCTGTGTCCGACCCTGGATCTCAGAGTGGATTACATGCGCCCGGCGGAGCCCCGGAAGCCGGTGTACGCGAGGGCAGAGACCTACAAGATCACCCGTAACATCATCTTTACGCGCTGCGAGGCCTATCAGGAGGGGGGTGAAACCATCGCCAATTGCGTGGGCACCTTCATGCGCATTGGCAAAGAAGCCACGCCGAAATCCTATCGCGACCTGATCACCGGAGGTGAGGAATGACCGACCCGGAAATTCTGCGCTACACCCAGGAAACCGGCGACTTCTCGCGCATGATGGAGAGTATCCCGTACGCCAGCTGGATTGGCCTGCAGTGCGACCGATTTGGTGATGACCTGATCTTCCGCCTGCCCGCAAAGGAAGAGAACCTGGGCAATCCGATCCTGCCGGCCATTCATGGCGGTGTGATTGGTGGTTTCATGGAAATGTCCGCGGCGATCTACCTGATTATGTCCCAGGACACCTTCCGCATGCCCCGAATTGTCGATTTCTCCCTCGACTATCTTCGGGCCGGCCTGAACCGGGAAACTTACGCCGAGTGCCGGCTTACCCGCCAGGGTAACCGCGTGGCCAACGTGATGATCTCCGCCTGGCAGAAGTCTCGCTCCCAGCCCATCGCCACCGCCCGAGCTCACTTCCTGCTCGAAGACTGATTTTGGGTGCTCGCCGGGGTTGAAATACTCCGGCCAACCCCCACTCTCTTGCTCATAAAACTGTTTCTTTATTTGTGACACAGCAGGAGACCAAACCAGCCATGACGGTAGAAGCCAACAAAGAGACCCTGGGATTCCAGACCGAAGTGAAGCAACTGCTTCACCTGATGATCCACTCTCTGTACTCGAACAAAGAGATCTTCCTTCGTGAGCTTATCTCTAACGCCTCAGACGCCGAAGACAAACTGCGCTTCGCTGCCCTGAAAGACGACAAGCTGTTTGAAGGCGATTCCGACCTCAAGATTCGCCTGGATTACGATAAAGATGCCGGCACCATCACCATCGCCGACAACGGCATCGGTATGACCCGTGACGATGTGATCGCCAACCTGGGCACCATCGCCAAGTCCGGCACCGCCGAGTTCCTCAAGCAACTGTCTGGCGACGAGAAAAAAGACAGCAAGCTGATCGGTCAGTTCGGTGTTGGTTTCTACTCCGCGTTCATCGTGGCGGACAAAGTGGAAGTGTTCACCCGCAAGGCGGGCGAGCCTGCCGACAACGGCGTGCACTGGGAATCCAAGGGCGATGGCGAGTTCACCATCGAGCCGGCGACTCGTGAGCAGCGTGGTACCGAAATCGTGCTGCACCTGAAAACCGAGGATAAAGAGTTTGCCGATGGCTGGAAGCTGCGCAGCCTGGTGAAGAAGTACTCTGACCACATCTCGTTCCCGGTGGTAATGAAGGCCGAATCGGAAGAAGAGGACAAGAAGGGCGAAGAAGAGACGGTAAACGATGCCACCGCCCTGTGGACATTGCCTCGTACCGAGATCAAAGACGAAGAGTACAAGGAATTCTACAAACACATCGCCCACGATTTTGAAGACCCGCTGACCTGGTCCCACAACAAGGTAGAAGGCAAGCTGGACTACACCAGCCTGCTGTACATCCCCAAGCGCGCGCCGTTCGACCTGTACAACCGGGAAGCGCCCCGTGGCCTGAAACTGTACGTGCAGCGCGTGTTCATCATGGACGACGCCGAGCAGTTCCTGCCGCTGTACCTGCGGTTCGCCAAGGGCGTAATCGATTCCAACGATCTGTCCCTGAACGTATCGCGGGAAATCCTGCAGAACGACAGCACCGTGGAGAGCATCCGCACCGCCATGACCAAACGGGTGCTGGATATGCTGTCCAAGCTGGCCAAGAAAGGCGGCGACGAATACCAGGGCTTCTGGGACGAGTTTGGTACCGTTCTGAAAGAAGGCCCGGCAGAAGACTTCAGCAACCGCGAGAAAATCGCCGGCCTGCTGCGCTTCGCGTCCACCCATACCGGTGAAGCCACCCAGAATGTGTCCCTGGATGATTACATCAGCCGGATGAAGGACGGTCAGAGCAAGATCTACTACATCACCGGCGACAACTTTGCCGCCGCCAAGAGCAGCCCGCACCTGGAAGTATTCCGCAAGAAGGGCATCGAGGTGCTCATCCTGTCTGATCGTATCGATGAGTGGATGATGGGTTACCTGAACGAATACGACGGCAAGCAGTTCCAGGATGTCGCACGTGGTGACCTGGACCTGGGCGAGGTAGAAACCGAGGAAGACAAGAAGCACCAGGAAGAAGCCGCCAAGGAACACAAGGATCTGCTGGAGCGAATCAAGGCCGCCCTGGAAGACCAGGTACAGGAAGTGCGGGTAACCAACCGCCTGACCGATTCGCCGGCGTGCCTGGTGGTGGGCCAGTTCGATATGGGTGCCCAGATGAAGAAGATCATGGAAGCCGCCGGCCAGAAGGTGCCGGAGAGCAAGCCGATCTTCGAAATCAATGTGGACCATCCGCTGGTACAGCGGCTGGAAACCGAGCAGGGTGAAGAGCGCTTCAAGGAACTGTCTGCCGTGCTGTTCGACCAGGCCACCCTGGCCAGTGGTGAGCAGCTGAAAGACCCGGGCGCCTATGTGAGCCGCCTGAACCGACTGTTGCTCGAACTGGCCAACTGAGACAGACGCGCCAATGCAGCAGATCATTGTGGACATCAGCATCAGCCCTGATGAGTGGATCAAGCTCTATCAGGGCGTGGCCACCGATGTTCACACCACGGCCCGGGACGGACGTTTTGTCCGCTTCCCGGCCCGTATCCTCTCCCGTTTTTTCCTCAATGACGGCGTACGCGGCAGCTTTCGCATCCTGTTTGACGATGCCGGGAAGTTCACTTCTATCGAGCGCCTTTAGTCGATAAATAAAAGCTCTCGTAAATTTATTTTTAATTAATTGTTCCTCTTGATGGCGTCGGCGGTAAGGTAACGGTGTTCTCGTTAACACAGGAGTTGCCCTATGTCAGCGTTGTCCTATCTCACATCGGTAGCATGGAGTGACTCTCTGGGAATTCTGGCCGATTACTGCGGGAATTATGCGATTGCCCAGTGAGTTACAGATTTGCCAGTGAAGCGGGAGAGTCGATAGTCCTTCACTATTCTGGCGGTAGGAAACATTCAAGCAGCCAACTGTGAATGATCTATATTGATAGTTGCTCTTGAATGATAAACGCCTTTTTGCCAATGACGCAGAAGCAGGAGAGTACGATGAGTGAGACGAATTCTGGTGGTAAGTGCCCGGTTATGCACGGTGCTAATTCAACTGAAAATCGCGATGTCATGAACTGGTGGCCGGAGGCGCTGAACCTCGACATCCTTCACCAGCACGATCGCAAGACCAATCCCCTGGGCGAAGACTTTGACTATCGCGAAGAAGTCAAAAAGCTCGACTTCGAAGCCGTCAAAAAAGACCTGCACGCCCTGATGACAGACAGCCAGGACTGGTGGCCGGCAGACTGGGGCCACTACGGCGGCTTGATGATTCGTATGTCCTGGCACGCAGCGGGCACCTACCGTATCCAGGATGGCCGTGGCGGCGGTGGCACCGGTAACCAGCGCTTCGCACCGCTGAATTCCTGGCCCGATAACGTCAGCCTGGACAAAGCCCGCCGCCTGCTGTGGCCGATCAAGAAAAAGTACGGTAACAAACTGAGCTGGGCTGACCTGATTATCCTGGCCGGTACGGTGGCTTATGAGTCTATGGGTCTGCCGTCTTACGGCTTCTCCTTCGGCCGTGAGGACATCTGGCACCCGGAAAAAGACATCTACTGGGGCAACGAGAAAGAGTGGCTGGCTCCGTCTGACGAGCGTTACGACGACGTAGAAAAGCCAGACACCATGGAAAACCCGCTTGCCGCGGTTCAGATGGGTCTGATCTACGTAAACCCGGAAGGTGTAAACGGCCAGCCGGATCCGATCAAGACCGGTGAACAGATTCGCGTAACCTTTGCCCGTATGGCGATGGACGATGAAGAAACCGCAGCCCTGACAGCCGGTGGCCACACCGTTGGTAAGTGTCACGGTAACGGTGACGCAGGTGCCCTCGGCCCTGAGCCGGAAGCGGCTGATGTAGAAGAGCAGGGTTTAGGCTGGAGCAACCCGAACATGAAGGGTAAGGCCGCCAATGCCGTGACTTCCGGTATTGAAGGTGCCTGGACCACTCATCCGACCAAGTTCGATATGGGTTACTTTGACCTTCTGTTCGGCTACGAGTGGGAGCTCAAGAAGAGCCCGGCCGGCGCCTGGCAGTGGGAACCGGTCAATATAAAGGAAGAGGACAAGCCGCAGGATGCCAGCGACCCGTCCAAGCGCCACAATCCGATCATGACCGATGCGGATATGGCCATGAAGATGGATCCGAAGTACCGCGCCATCTGTGAGAAGTTCATGGCAGATCCGGAATACTTCAAGGATTGCTTCGCCCGTGCATGGTTCAAGCTGACTCACCGTGACCTGGGCCCGAAGAGCCGTTACATCGGCCCGGAAGCCCCAGCAGAAGACCTGATCTGGCAGGATCCGGTACCGGCAGGCAGCACCGACTACTGCGAAGAAGTGGTCAAAGAGAAGATTGCAGACAGCGGCCTGAGCATCAGCGAGATGGTCAGCACTGCCTGGGATAGCGCCCGTACCTTCCGTGGCTCTGATATGCGCGGCGGTGCCAACGGTGCCCGTATCCGCCTGGCTCCGCAGAAAGACTGGGAAGGCAACGAGCCGGCCCGTCTGAGCAAGGTGCTCAAGGTGTACGAGCAGATCTCTGCCGAAACCGGTGCCAGCGTGGCCGATGTGATCGTACTGGCGGGTAGCGTGGGTATCGAAAAAGCAGCGAAAGCTGCCGGTTACGATGTTCGCGTACCCTTCCTGAAGGGGCGTGGTGACGCAACCGACGAGATGACTGATGCAGCGTCTTTCGAATACCTGGAACCGGTAGCCGATGGCTTCCGTAACTGGCAGAAGAAAGACTACATCGTGAAGCCGGAAGAGCTGCTGCTCGATCGCGCCCAGCTGATGGGTCTGACTGCACCGGAGATGACGGTACTGATCGGCGGTATGCGGGTGCTGGGCACCAACCATGGCGGTACCAAGCATGGTGTGTTCACAGACCGAGAGGGCCAGCTTACGAACGACTTCTTCGTGAACCTGACCGACATGGCTTACAGCTGGAAGCCGGTGGGTAACGGTACTTACGAGATCCGGGATCGCAAGACTGGCCAGACCAAGTGGACCGCTAGCCGGGTAGACCTGGTGTTCGGCTCCAACTCCATCTTGCGTTCCTACGCAGAGGTGTACGCCCAGGACGACAACGGCGAGAAGTTCGTGAAGGACTTTATCGCTGCCTGGACCAAGGTCATGAACAACGACCGCTTTGACGTACAGGCATAATCTGCCGGTAACGTTCTGAGAAGCCCCCAGCCGGGCATCCTGTTTCGGGATGCCCGGCTACCTATTTTCCCCCGAATTCCTTACAATCCGCTCCGCCTGATTTTTGATCAGTCGCACTCTGATTCACTTCTCTCAGTTTCTGGAGCCTTCATGCGAATCATCCTTGCCCCGATGGAAGGGCTGGTCGACGCACCCATCCGTGAAACCCTGACCAAAGTCGGCGGGATTGACCGGTGCGTGACGGAATTTATTCGCGTGACCCACGGCATGTTGCCGCCCCGGATTTTCTACAAGTACGCCCCGGAACTTTACAACAACGCGTTGACTGAAGTGGGCACGCCAGTGGCCGTTCAACTGCTGGGCTCCAACGCTGAAATGATGGGCCGTCACGGTGCCAAGGCTGCGGAGCTCGGAGCAGGGCAGGTGGACATCAACTTCGGCTGCCCGGCCAAGACGGTGAACAAACACAAGGGCGGCTGTGTACTGATGCGCGAGCCGGAGCTGATGTATGAAATCACCGCGGCCGTTCGAAAAGCCGTGCCTGCGGATGTTCCGGTCACCGCCAAGATGCGACTGGGCTATGACGACCGCTCCATGGGTGTGGCCTGTGGTCAGGCATTGGAAGCAGCAGGGGCCTCGGAAATCGTGATTCACGCCCGCAGCAAAGTAGACGGTTACAAACCGCCGGCCTACTGGGAAGAAATCGCCAGGGTACGCGAAGCGGTCAAAAGCCACGTCATCGCCAATGGCGAAATCTGGACCGTAGACGATTACTGGCGCTGCCGGAAAGTCTCCGGCTGTGACGATGTGATGATCGGCCGGGGCCTGATCGCCCGGCCGGACCTGGCGGCGCAGATCAAAGCTGCCCAGAACGGTGAAACACGGGAGCCCATGAGCTGGGCAGAGGCTGTCGTGCTGGTGCGGGAATACGCGGCCGCCCTGCAAACCCGCCTGGAAGACAAATATGTGACCGGCCGCATCAAGCAATGGCTCAACTACCTGCGCCAGGGCTTTGCCGAAGCCGAGGCCCTTTGGCCCCAGGCTCGTAAAATCCGGGAAGTTGAGCCCATGCTGGCCTGCCTGGATCAGCCATTAGACCTGCCGCAGCGCCACACCAACGCGGCCTAATTATCAGCTTCCATTGAGCCTAGATAATCACCGGAACGGGCCAGGCCATTGAGTCTGGCCCGTTTTTTCATGGCCGCCTGCGCAGCTTTGGCGTTTTCAAGTTTGCCTGCCCAGGCTTTCTGAGAGGGTTCCTGCAGAGCCCGGCCATAGGAGAAACTCAGCTCCCAGGGATGGTAGCCCATGCTGTTCAGCGCATTGAGGTTTTCGGTGGATTCTTCCGGCGTTTGGCCTCCGGAAAGGAAGAAAATCCCCGGCACAGCCGCAGGCACCACTCGCCGGAAAACGCTGAGCGTCGCTTCGGCAACCTGTTCAGGTGTGGCTTTGCCGGATTCCTTTCCTGGTGTCACCATGCTGGGCTTCAGCACCATGCATTCCAGGTTCACCCGGTGCCGGTGCAGGGCCTTGAACACTTCCAGCAATACGTCTTCGCTCACCTCTGCAGCCCGCTCGATAGTGTGATTTCCGTCAATCAGTACCTCCGGCTCAACAATCGGCACAATACCCATCGACTGGCACACGGCGGCGTAGCGGGCCAGCACCTCGGCGTTGGACTTGATGGCCTGGAACGAGGGCAGAGTGTCCGAGATATGGTACACATCCCGCCACTTGGCGAAGCGGGCACCCATGGCCTTGTAGTGCTCAAGCCGGGCAGCCAGGCCATCCAGCCCGTAGGTAATCTCGTCCCCTGGAGCATTCACCAGCGGGCCTTTGCCTTGGTCAACCTTGATGCCCGGCACCATACCCTGGCTGGAAAGAAGCTTCGGAATAGCGACGTCTTCCAGGCTCAGTTGTTCCAGGGTCTCTTCGTAAAGAATCACGCCACTGATGTGGTCGCCAAGACCGGGCGTGGAGAAAATAATGCTTCGGTATTCGCGCCGCGTGGCTTCCGTGGATTCCACGCCGACAGCCTTGAAGCGTTTTGCAATGGTCGGGGAGCTTTCGTCTGCGGCCAGAATGCCTTTTCCCGGTTGGACCAGATTAGCAATGGTGGCGTTAAGTTCTTCCTGAATGGTCATGGAGCCTCCCTGAATCGGACTGGGGTTTGAGGATTCGATACAGCATGAGTTTAGCCGGTTATTTTGTGCCCGCTATTTGATCTGAGCTAAAGCAGCCGAGCGCACCATCTTCTAAACTGATTGCATAACAAAACAACAAGGATGCCCGCCATGAAAACGGTCGTTAGTGTCAGCCAGGGATCATCGGAATACGATTACGAACTGGAAACCACGTTCCTGGAACAGCCGTTCCGGATTATTCGGGTGGGCACGGATGGCAACCTGGAACGTGCCGAAGCCGTGCTGGATTCGGTTCGCGGGGAGGCCGATGCCATTGGCCTGAGCATGATTCATGATCACTACCAGGTGGGCCGTGAACAGCTGGAACATCCCGATACGGCTCGCCTTGAGGCCTGTATTCCGGACAAACCGGTGACGACCGGTGCAGGCCTCCGGGGTATCTTGCAGGAATGGGCGGTACGCCATACGCAGACTGAGCTGGGGCACTTTTTTGACAACGCCCGGGTACTGTTTCTGAATGGCCAGGCTGGCTACCGAATTGCCAAGGCGTTGTCTGAACACACCGATAACCTGTTTTTTGCCGACCCCTATCTGGATTTCGGTGTACCGAGACTGCTGACTTCCCTGCGCCAACTCGAAACCTATACATCGCTGACCGCTCCGGTGACTTTTCGTCCTGCGGCGGTCAAGCTCATTGAAGCTCTGCACAAAACACCAATTTACCGCATGGGTGAAAAGCTCATTCGCGGCTCTTTACATGAGTCGGTGAAGGATTCCCATGTGATTGTAGGTGCCATGGGAGATCTGGAAGCTTTCTCGGAAAAGGAGCTGGACGGTAAAACCGTGATCACCTCCCGGGTTACGGAGTCTGCCCTGGACTGGTTCCGCTCCCGGAAAGTCGCCATGGTAGTGGACTACAGTCCCTGGCTGGAAGGTCGGCCCGTGGGCGTGAATGTGATGGAGGCGATGATTAGTGCGGCCTTGTCTCGCACGCCGGAGCAGCTGGGCGCAGATGACTTCCTGGACGTTATTCAAACCCTGGGAATTGAGCCGCGGATTCTGTACCCCAACGGCTATCGGCGGGTAAACCGCTTTGCCTTCGTGATTCATCCGTTGTCTCAGCAGTATCTGACCAAAACTCCGCCGCTGGACTGGATTGCCAATGTTTCTCCGCCCACCGTGATGAACCTGGTGGAAAAGGCCGTGGCTTACGCCCCGCCTTTCATTTATTCCAAGGTGAGCGGCATCAAATCCCCCACCGGAGACGAAGCCGAGGGTTGGTTGATCACCGTAGGTGGCACCCCCAGGGAAATCATGGCCCACGGCCCGGAGTTTACTTACAGCCGGTTGTTGGCGGCGGCAAAACTGGCCAAGAAACTTGGGGCCCAGATTATGGGACTGGGTGCCTTCACCAAAGTGGTGGGTGACGCCGGCATCACCGTGGCCAAACGAGCACCGTTACCAATCACCACGGGTAACAGCTACAGTGCCTCCGGCGCGCTCTGGGCCGCCCACGACGCCGCCAAAAAAGTCGGCCGCGTGAGTATTGGTAAGAGCGGCAAAATGGCTGGTAAGGCGATGGTGGTCGGGGCCACAGGCGCCATTGGTTCTGTGTGCGCGCGCCTGCTGGCAAAAGCCGTGGATGAAATCTACATGGTTGCTCCGGAGGCGGCGAAGTTACTTGCACTGAAAGAAAGCATCGAACTGGAAACACCGGGGGCCATCGTTCACGTGTCCGCGACCACGGATCGGGATCTTTCCGAAATGGATATGGTGGTTACCGCTACGTCCGGGGCCGGTAAACGCATCCTGGACATCATGCAGGTGAAACCCGGCTGTGTGATCACCGATGTGGCCCGGCCATTGGATATCCCGGCGGGGGATGTGGCCAAGCGGCCAGATGTGCTGGTAATCGAATCCGGGGAAATCCAGCTACCGGGAGACGTGCGCATGAAGGACATCGGCTTGCCCCGGGGCATCGCCTACGCCTGTCTGGCGGAGACGATTGTGCTGGCGCTGGAAGCTAGATTCGAGAACTTCACTCTCGGCCGAAATATTGAATGGGAGAAGGTGCGGGAGATCTACAAGCTCGGGCTCAAGCACGGCATGGAGCTGGCCGCCATATCCGGCGTGAATGGTGTGTTTACCGAGGAGGACTTTGAGCGGGTGCGGACTCTGGCCGAAGAGGCCGAAGAGCCCGCTTGAGTCAAGGTTAGGTGTCGAGTTTTTTGCGCATCAGATAACGCAGGAACTGGGCGCCACGCACCGTGACACGCTGTTCATCCACCACCTCAAAACCGTGGCGCTCGAAGAAGGGCCGAGCGACCACGCTGGCCTCGGTCTTGAGTTCTGTGACGCCCAGCTCTTTGAGCTGCTGCTCTGCCTCGTGATAAAGGGCAGAAGCAATGCCGCGACGAGCATAATTCGGGGCAGTAAACACCAGGTCGATGTGGCCGTCTTTTTCATAGGAAATGAAACCGGCGAGATCCGAGCCTTCCTCTGCCACCAGGGTTTCCAGAGACTCCAGCCGTTCGCGCCAGGTATCCAGATGTGGCGTGCGTGAAGCCCAGGCATAACGCTGGGTTTCGTCGTAGGCACCGGCCGTGAGCTCGTGCACGGAATCGGTGAACAGGCGAACCACCGGGCTCAGATCCTGAATCCGGTATTTACGAATAGTGATCGAAGTTACGGTACTCATGTCGGTTCAGTGTGCACCTGTGTTGGAAAGCAGGTTGATAACCAATACGCCGGCTACAATCAGCAGCATACCGACAACCGCAGGAAAATCCAGCTTTTGACCGAGCAGTAACCAACCAATGAGCGAAATTAATACAATGCCCAGCCCGGCCCAGACGGCATAGGCTATCCCCACAGGGATCACCTTGATAGCCAGTGCCAGAAAATAGAAGGCCACACTGTAACCGATTACCACTACAACGCTCGGCAACAACCGGGTAAATCCTTCGCTGGATTTCAGTGCCGAGGTAGCAATCACTTCGGCCACAATGGCCAGACCAAGAAGCAGCCAGCTTTTCATAGAACGTGTTAAAACCATCACCAAGTGAATGAGGAGCTAAATAAACTGTGGTGGCTGAAACGGCTGTGCTGGTCACGCTAAGGCGTGCGCAACGGCTTGCTCCGCGTGGATGCGGGTGGTGTCGTAAAGCGAAATGGCAGTATCAGCCTGCTGCACCAATAAGCCAATTTCGGTACAACCCAGTATTACGCCTTGCGCTCCTCGTGCGGCCAGTGAGTCCAGCACCTGCAGATAGCCCTGTTTTGAAGGTTGGCGGATAATACCACGGCATAGCTCGTCATAAATCACGGTATGCACGAATTCCCTCTGCGCGTCACCCGGCACTAAAACCCGGATGCCACGGTTCTCCAGACGCTCCTTGTAGAACGCCTGTTCCATGGTGAATTTTGTGCCGAGAAGGCCGACACAATGGATCCCATCGCGATGAAGCGCATCAGCTGTCGCATCGGCGATGTGAAGCATCGGCAGGCCAGAAGCCTTCTCAATACTATCTGCCACTTTGTGCATGGTGTTCGTGCACAACACAATGAAATCGGCCCCTGCCGCGGCCAACGCCTTTCCGACCGCACCAAGAATTTCCCCGGTCGCCGCCCAGTCCCCCTGATGTTGCAGGGCTTCGATCTCGGCAAAATCCACACTGTAGAGAACCAGTCGCGCTGAGTGCAGCCCGCCCAGCTCGTCTCGCACTCTCTGGTTGATCAACTGATAGTAGGTTTGGGTGGATTCCCAGCTCATTCCACCGATGAGACCTATGGTTTTCATAGTAGTGGCTTCTTCCTTTGAAATAATTGAACCAGGCAAGCCTGCCTGGAATCCGTGCGGCTTCCGTCGAGTTCCCTGAGTCTTGGGGAAACCCCGATGGTATTGTTTTACGCATAACGCTGTATAGAGGCTCCGGCACCGGAATCAAATTTGACGTTACCTGAGGTGTAAATCGCTTGACCAAATAGATGTCCACCCAATAACATACATTAAAAATGAATGTTAAATCCAGTAGCAAACCGAGGTATCCAGATGGCCCTGTCATTCGTGAATATTTTCAAGAAAGAAGACGCAGAAACTGAAAGCAATGGCGTTGAACACGTCGAGGCAAGTGGTATTGCGGAGACGCAGAACGACGAGCCAAAAAAGGGTGGGCACGGCGAGGGCGGTACCTGCTGCGGGTCCTGTTCGTAAACCGGAGCTTGAAGTTAACCCCGGGCTGAAGCCCGGGGTTAGTTTCGACCCTTTAACACTGAATAAATCTGATACGCCGCGTGTTCTGAATCTTCAGAAGGCGCCTTTCGGTTTTTTTCCCAAGACGTCAGCAAATTCAGAACCCGTTTTTCGTCATTACTGCGGAACCCTGGCCAGTACACATAGGGCACCAGGGTCGGGCGGCTGATGAAAAACAGCGCGGCTTCCTCCGGTTTCTCTTCTATATCTCCACGCAGCCCCAGGGTGAAACGCCGGCCTTCGCTTCCGGTGAGCGACACCAGCAAGGAGTTGTTGTCATCTACGCGCCGGGCGTCACTTACCGTGATGGGCGGTTCCAGGCTGGGCACCGAGGTTATGATGTACTGAAAGATAATCAGCCCCAGGAGCAGGACAAGAAGCCCCGCCAAAGCGATCGATTTAACCATGAGTGTCTCGTGGAACCCGTTTAAAGTTGGTTTTAATGGCGAGTTGCAAGTGTAACACTACTAACTGGCTTACAAGTCTCCGGAAACTAGCCTTACCGCAACATCCCGGTATTCCGTATTTTTTTCTCTCTCATGCCTGGAGCTGAACAGATTCAGCCACTGATCCTTCGTTAGCAATACCTCTCCAGTGCCGGTAACGTTCTGGCTTACGGGATCGTAATGGCCGGCGAACTTGAAGGTGAAGTCGCTGGGGGATTCTGGCCGCGCCTTGAGCTCAAAGCCCAATGTTATTTCCGGTGAAGATACAAATCCCGTGCCTTCAGGGTCTACGTCAACTTTCAGAAGGCGCGATTGTTCCAGAAACGCCGGGCGTAATTCGGTCGGAGCGTTGCCCGGCTCTGTGGCCTGGCATTCGCAATAGCGAATCTCCAGGACCATCGCGCTGTCATTGAGGAAGTGTTCGGGAGACGGGCCGCCGGCCTGGGTCATGCCGGGAAGCAAAGACAGGGTTGTAAGGCCAAGCAAACCGAATTTGAGTGATGCGATCCTTTGCATGATTGAGCTCCATTCAAGGTTTAACCAGAGGTGTTCAAGCTATTCTGTTTTAACTTCCTTCGCAAGTTACGCCAGCCGATCGAGTAACCCTGAATGCCTGAAAAATGCTCCGTTCAGGATGGAGCAGGTGCCGCCGCATGGTTGCTGATTCGTAAGCCGAGAATCACCAGAAATACCCCAAGCCAGATGGCCGCAGAATACTGCTCCCTGAACCAGACGACGCCGATCAACAGCCCGAACACGGCGGCGACAGCGCCTAACTGACTGTAAAATACCGGGCCTGCGCGCCGTTGCAGTTCAAAGGCGACCAGATAGGTAAGGGCCGTGAGTAGCCCCTGCAGCATCAGAATGCCAATCAACTGAGGCGATGTGCCTGATGGAAGCAGTTCGGTGTTTGTCATAGCGGCGAACAGAGCCAGCGCCAGGGCAGACGCCAGCAGGGTACCGGCCGCAAGAATCATCGGTTTGGCTTTTGCTGGCCAGGCCACAGAGCGATATACGTTCCCCACAGACAACATCACAGGGATGGCCAGCCCAAGAACAAACAAGAGTGGACTGGCGTTGCTCATTTCAGCATGGCGTTGAACCACAATCCAGCCGCAGGCCATCACCGCGATGGACAACCCGGCGAGCTTGAGCCAGTTGCGGTTTTCCAGCCCCAGGCCCCACGCTAACAGGAAGGTAAAGATAGGCGGAAGGGCATACATAATTCCCGTGTAACCGGCCCCCAGCTTTGTCACCAGAAAGAAACCGATGGCGTTGGGCACGGCAATGCCGGTCAGGCCGCTGACCAGAAAATAGCGGGCGAATCTTGCTTGATGAATCGCCCGGCGCTCCCCCGTGCATAACAGCAGCACGACGCCCGCAATGAGTGTTTGCCAGAAGGCGTAGGCAACGGCCGGCAGGCCGAGAGACGTTGCGGCCTTGGCCAGCGCCAGCATTAGTGCAATCAGAAAGCCATTGATTAGCAGTAAACCCCAGAGTACGGCCTGGAGGGGAAGGCTGAATCTTGATGTGGTGGCAAGCATGGCTGGCACTCCGATGTGTGAAAAATGTCTGGTGACCACCAGTGTGCGCTTTCGGATTGATTTGATAATCAGTCTAATTCGAATAATACTCCTTCCAAATTGGAAATAATGAGGGGCGAGCCATGGCTACGGACAAACTGGTCGCAATGAACATCTTCAGGCGCGTGGCAGAACTGGGCAGTTTCACCCGGGCCGCCGACGACCTGGATATCACCGCAGCCACCGTTAGCAAACACATCGCGTTTCTGGAGAGAGATCTTGATACTCGCCTGATCAACCGTACCACCCGCCGCATGAGCCTGACGGATGCTGGTCTGGCTTTTCTGAAGCGTACCCAGGCATTGCTGGATGAACTTGAAGATGCCGAGCTGGAGGCTCGCGGATTTCAGGCGGAACCCCGTGGCCTTATCCGCCTGAACGTTCCCATGTCTTTTGGGCTTACCCACATTACCGGGGCCATCGACAGCTTTCTGGCCCGGTATCCGGAGATCGAGATCGATCTTCAGCTCAGTGACCGCATGGTGGACCTGGTGGAGCAGGGTGTGGACATGGCCATTCGCATTCGCAGCACTCTGGCAGATTCAAGCCTGCTGGCCAAACCGCTAAGACAGTCCCGGAATATTGTCTGTGCTGCGCCGGGCTATCTGGAGCATTCGCCCGCCATTCACACACCCGCCGACCTGGCCGCACAGAATTGCCTGATGTTCAATCTTCATGACCGGCCCCGGGTATGGGCATTGGGCGATAAAGAAGTCGTCGTGAGCGGCAATTACCGTACCGACAGCAGTCTGGCCATTCGGCAGAGCCTGCTCAACGGTGCAGGGGTGGGCTTGGTGCCGCGCTTCCTGGTACAACAGGACCTGGCCAATGGGGCGCTGGTGGCCTTACTTTCGGAATACCCACCCCAGACCTATACCGTGTTCGCGTTGTTTCCCCCGGGGCGAAAACAGCCCACCAAAGTGCGGTTGTTGCTGGAGCACATTGACCAACACCTCGGTGACAAGCCGTATTGGGAATGAGCGGTAACGATTACCCGATGACTGTGTTGGTACAACTATTTCCATATTGGAAAGAGTATTCTTCAGGATTCTCTGTTTTTTGATAGATAACCGCGCCCTAGAGTGGTCAGCAACACGTCACTGCTAAGGGAGTCTTCACCATGAATATCCACCAAGCCCTGGACTGGCGCTACGCCGTTCGCGAATTTTCACCGGAAAAGCTTGATACCCGTACTGTCGAAACTCTATTGGATGCGGCACGGAAAAGCGCCTCGTCATACGGTCTGCAGCCGTACAAGCTCCTAGTAGTGGAGAACAGGCCGGTGAGGCAGGCATTGCTGGCGCACTCATTCGGCCAGCAAAAGGTGCTGGAGTGCTCCCACCTGATCGTTTTCGCGGCCCAGACAGAGATTGGCGACCACACCGTTGATCGCTACGTAGACCAGTTCGTGAAGACCCGCGGTGTCCCGGCCAGCGACATTGCCGGGTATGTGGAACATATGAAACAGGCGCTTTCGGGCAAAACAGCGGCCGAGAAACAAGCCTGGGCTCATCAGCAAGCCTACATTGCCCTGGGCACCCTTCTGACCGCCGCCGCCACCATGCAGATCGACAGCTGCCCCATGACCGGCTTCGATCATAAAGCCTACGACGAAGTGCTGGGACTGCCGGAACTTGGCCTGGAGAGCACCGCCATCGTGGCGCTGGGGTACCGCAGTGTCTGGGACACCACGGCGCAGTTACCGAAGGTACGGTTTGATTATGAGGATATTGTTTTGAGTGTTTGAAGCGAATCAAAACGCCTGATTCAGCTTCCTGCGTGCCTCCGCTAACTGGCTCACCGCGAGCCCGTAGGGTTTCAACTCTACGGCTCGCTCCAGGTTATGCACGGCTTCCCGGTAACGCTTCTGGCCCAATAGAAATGAACCGTAATTGCCCCAGGCGTAGGCATAGTCCGGGTCCAGATCGATCATTTCCCGATACAGCCTATCCCGCTCCTCAAGGTTTTTAGTAGCCTTGGCCAACCGCATGCGCTCCTGAAGCAACAGCCGTTTCTGATACTTCTGGGATGCTCTGCTCTCGATTTCTTTGAAACCCTCTGCGGCGAATTTTTCGTCTTTGTGGTGTATCGCGATAACCGTCCGCAGGTACCAGGGGTAGAAGCTCTGTTCATCCAGTGAGTCTGCGGTATTCAAATGATCCCAGGCCGTACGCAGTTCGCCTTGAATAATGAGCACCATGGCCAACTGAACGTGTGCCATGGCCAGGTTCGGCCCATTACGAACTGCGCGTTCCGCCTGTTGCCTTGCGGTGCTGACGGCGCTTCCTTCGTAGGCCCGGCGATCGTGTCGTTGCCCAACCCTGTAGCCGCTCACCAGAGTCAGGCGGGATTGGGCAACCGCCACCCACGGCTCGTCGCCATCCAACACATTGGCGCGCTGAATCAGGTAACTCGCTTCATTGCGTTGATCAAGATCGAGAGGGTCACGCTCAATCAAGAAATACGCCTGCTTGGCCATTTCGACGGCGGTGGCGGCTTGAGTCAGAGCGGAGAAAAAGGTGAGGACGATTAGCGCGCAGGCGCTTTTGATTCCCTTCATAAGAGACAACTCCAAGTTTGCTGATCTGCACTGGTCGGGGGCTGCATATGAACCTGGTAACAGGCTACGAAAAATGAGTAGGGGGATTCCAGTCCTCATGCCTCATTTCCAGTGATTACACCTTGCCCGGCGTGATGCGAGCAATCGTACGGAACTCCCGGGTCATATGAGCCTGGTCACTGAAGCCGAACTGATGAGCAATTTCAGCCAGGTTAACCTGGCCATGCTCACGAATGTAATTGATGGCCCGTTTCACCCGAAGAATGCGCTGGTACTGTTTGGGCGTCATTTCCATCCAGTGTTTGAAAAGGCGTTCCACATGGCGCTGACTGACTTCCAGGTGTTGCGTGAGCGAGCCCGGTTCCGCATCGTCTCTTATACAGTCCAGAGCCTGCTGCAGCGCGCCCGGAATGAGCCGGGTGAGCCGGAAGTTGTTCTCAGCCCAGCTTTGCATCGTGCTCACGCGGCTTACGTTGTTGCAACAGGTTTTGAGGCGGGAAAAGAGCGGAATGAGACCGGGCAATTGCCTCGGGTCGCGGGTCAGTACCATGGGCCGGCCAAAGTGCTGGCGGATCAGGCCATAGCCGATGGCAGGCTGAAAGCGAATCCCCGCGAGCTCTGATCCCGGCGCCAGTGATACCTGGGCGGCCACCTTCTCTACCGGTAAAACTACCACCCCTTCAGGAATGGCTATATCCCCGATTCGTACTTCCCCCGCAAGACTGAACCAGATGCTGCTGCACGCCTCAGAATGCAGCAGCTTTACCACAGGTTCCGCTACCGATTCTGAGACAGCCGCAGACCAAAGCCCCTGAACAAAGGCCGACAGTGGTCCCGATGGGCACGACAACTGAAAGTCGAACGCAGGTTTGCGAAGGCTACTTTGGTTTATAACTGCCTACCTCTGGCTTGAAGGTTTTGACGATCCGGTTCCAGCTGTTAATAGCGTTCACCGCGATGGTTACATCAACCAGCCCTTTTTCGCCAAGGGCCGTTGCCGCTTTGTCATAGCAGTGGTCATCCACCGGCTTGCCTAGGGTAAGATGCTCCGCCCACTCAAGAGCCGCGCGCTCTGTGGCTGAGTACATCGGCATATCCCGCCAAGCGCTCAAGCCAATCAAACGCTCCACTGTTTCGCCCTGGGCCAGGGCGTCCTTGCTGTGCATATCCACGCAAAAGGCGCACTGGTTAATCTGCGAAACCCGTAGCTTCAGCAGATCCCACAACGCCGTGCTCAGGATGCTGGAGTCGCTGAACTGCTCTTTCAGATAGGCTTCCTGATTCAATAGGATCTGCATGGCTTTGGGTGCTAGGCCGATATAGTTCGCGCGTGCAGTCATCGTTCATGTTCTCCAATAGTGTTGGAGTTTCACAATAATGACTACGGGCGAGCGGGTATTGAAGATTTTCGACACAACGCCACTCACTGGCGTTTGATACACAGCTTGACGTACAGGCAGTAGCTTGCAAACAACAGAATCGGCGCTGCGTACCAGAGATAGGACATTTCACCCGCGCCAGAGCGGTAGAGACCAATAACAACCACCGCACTGATCAGACAGCTTGCAGGCGCTGCATACAGGGCCGAGTTGAGTACCGAGAAATCGAACGGAGTGGGGCGGTGGGTGTTACCCACGGCGCTGAAACCGAATACACCCAGCAGAAACAGCATGTAGGCCAGAAGCACCTGGCCGATTGTGCCGGTAATTACCCATCCGAGAGTCATTGAAAGTCCTTTTTATCCACTGATTACGCAGGGCAGTCTATAACGTGCTAATGGCCCTGTGGAGGTTCTGTTTTGCTTGATCTTCGTATCTTTCGTTAAACAGCTCAAGGTTGTAAATGCTGCCACTACTCAGAAAGGACCGAAGCAGCTCCTTTCGCTTCTTGCGGTAGATAAACCCGGGCACCAGCCTGTACTCATTGCGCACGTTACGCTCAAACTGATCGTACACCTCAGGCGGGGCGCCCAGAATGGCAAGGTCGATATCCACAATCAGATGCTCGTCCGGCGTCTTCACGTTGCCATTGTGCAGAGTGGCCATGATGAGGTTGTGCACGCGCTCGATGCCTGCCTTACCGTAACTGTGAGCAGTCAGGAACGCCTGTGCCCAGTTTGCGCTGTCCAGCTCGTTAGTCTTCGACAGGGGCTTGTAGACGGCATCGTGGAACCAGATGGCCAGCTCCAGCTCTTCCGGTTTTTCAGCGATTTCCTTTACGCCGTCAAGGTGGGTAAGCATGGCATCAATGTGATCGACGGTATGGTAGAACCGGTGCTTCTCTGAGTAGGCGGCATGGAGTGCGTGATAACACTCTTCTGAAAGCGGGAGCCCCAGAGCGCTCATCAGGGTTTGCCATCGTGTTTGGTTCATTGCTCTAGCCACCTTTGCCCGGAAAGATCACCCGATAAACGGCGCGCCATACCACGGAATCCAGCGGAGCATACCGCAACGCCTGAGCAACCGCGCCCCAGGGCGTCGCCGAGTCTCCTGCTGATGCAAAATGACGGGCTTTCCGGCAGTAGAAGCGGGCCAGACCCCAGCGGATGTCACTGGGTTGGAGTGTACTTCCGTATTCCCCTATAAAATCACGAATGATCGCTTCGTTGGCGGCAAATCGGCGTTTCTTATCGCTGGAAATCTGGTCTGCCATCACCCGGTAATAGCCCCAATACTCGGGCACATACAGGAAGGTGAAACGGGCTGAAAAACGCAGCCAGATGTCGTAATCGTCGGCAACGCCGTAGCGGCCCGAAAACCCGCCCATGGCATCGAAGCATTTCCGCCGCGCCATTACCGTGTTGATGCTCACGCTGTTGTCCACCAACATCTGGCGAGCAATCCGGCCCGAGTATCGGCGCATATTCTTGCGGGACAACTCCCGGCCCTGTTCATCGATCATGATTTCATCACTGTGAAGGACATCCACCTCCGGGTGAGCCTGCATCAGCGCCACTTGCCGTTCCAGCTTTTCAGGCACCCACAGGTCATCGGAATCCAGAAAACACAGTAATTCGCCCCGGGCATATTGAAGCGCCAGGTTGCGGGCAATGCTCTGGCCCTGGTTTTCCTGAAAGTGGTAGTGGATGCGGTCATCATCCAGGTAACCGGCCAGCTTCTCACGGGTGCTATCCCGGGAGCCATCATCAACGATGATGAGCTCCCAGTGGGGATAGGATTGGGCCAACACAGACTCGACCGCTTGCGTGATGGTGCGCTCACGGTTGAAGGTGGGGGTGATAATGCTGACCAGAGGGGCTGACGCAGGCACGGTGTTCCTTTCCAAAGATTGTTCCCTTTCCGGTGAATAAAGGGCGGTTCAGATCACTGGACCCTTTCAAAAACCTGATTGAAATCGACCACCAGTTCCGAGGGTTCACTGCTCATCGCGTCCGTATAGTAAGCCCTGTAGAGCACATCACCCACCGGATAAACGTTCATGCCCGGCTCAGATGCCAAATCACAACTTTCGGGAACCTGGGGATTGTACCGGTCATCAATGTAGGGAAAGCTCAGCACCTCGTATACGCCTTGTACCAGCACTCTTTCACGAGTTTCGCCGAAACACTGAAGTACAATTTCGGGTCCGTCCTCGTAGGACAGAGGCGTCTCGCACATCTCATCGACGTAAACGGATCGAGAAACCGCAATAGCGTTCTCTGTAATGTCGAGTCGTTCTACCCACCAAACGGGCAAGAATTCGGCGTCGCCAAATATTGATGCTGTGATCACGTCATCAATTGGGGAGCAGGCCCTGATCCAGCTTCCTACCTCAGGAGCGATTGTTTCGGCGGCAACATCTGGCTGGTCATTATCTGAATTGCTTGATTTACAAGCCGCCAAAAACAAGACACAACCAACAACAAGAATTTCCTTCATAACGTCCCTATTAAAACTGATCAAAGCGTGCGCTGACTGCATCAGACATTTAATGTCTTCAGTTGCTGTTAGTTGGGGACGCAGCGGAAAACCCATTGGAGCCTGAACGCGAGGTGAGTCACAGGGCTACCAGCCCCACCAGCTCCATAGTTTGGCTATACCACGCCAAACGGACCCGAGAATGGATGGAAACAATTGCGGGAGCAGTATGGCCAACACAGCAAAGACAATAATACAGGCGATAAGGTAACCACTACTGAGAAAGGAATCCCAGTAAATGGCTAACTCCAAATTGACCCAGAGCCAAATGAGGGCTGCTGTTGGGATAGAGAAAAACAACGATGCCAATAAGCTGATTAGCCGTGATTCAATCGGCCCACCTTGGCCTTGATTCCTTGCCATGATCTATGAACATTCCTTGTGTGTGCTGCCTTTAAACAGCAAGGCCCGGAAGCTTCCACAACCAGGCCTTGTCGTTAATCAGCGGTCAATCACCTCAACCGCATTTGCTGTCGCCGCAGGACAGGCAGGTAGCGCATCCGTCCATCACAATCACCGCTTTGGTGCTGCATTTGCCGCACATGGTGGCGTTGGCGGGGTAGTCGCTGCCGCTGTCGTCGTTGGTGGCCTTGTTCTGGCTGGCCTCAAACTCTGCGCGCTTTTCAGCGAGGATGCGCTTGGTGGTCTCGCTCAGCTCGTCGCTTTCCAGCAGGCCGATGGCCTTCAGGTGCTTCTCGATCACGGCGCCAATTTCGGCTACGAGTGAAGGCATGAACACGCCGCCTTTCTTGAAGTAACCGCCGTTGGGGTCGTACACGCTGCGCAGCTCTTCCACCAGGAAGGTGACGTCACCACCTTTGCGGAACACCGCTGAGATAACGCGGGTGAGGGCGATAACCCACTGGAAGTGCTCCATGGATTTGGAGTTGATGAACACTTCATATGGCTGCCGGCTTTCGTGGTCTGTGTCTTCGTTCAGCAGGATGTCATTGATGGTAATGTACATCGCGTGCTCGGCCACCGGCGGCTTGATCTTGTAGGTGGTGCCCAGGAGGAAATCCGGGCGTTCGATGTTCTCGTTCATCTCCACCGGTTTGGTGTCGGCTTTCACCGGCGCCTGATGCTCACCCGTGGTCTCGGCGTCGGCTTTCTTTACCCGGTAGCCGACGATCTTGTTGCTGATTTTCACTGTCATGTTCGTAATTCCTGTCTGTCGGTTCCCGGATTAATACTTGCCGTAAGTGCCTTCTTTCAGCGCGTCGAAGAGGTTGGCGGCAGTGTGAATTTCGCCGTCGTACTCTACCTGTTCGTTGCCGCGCAGGGTCACTTTGCTGCCGTCGTCCAGGGTGAACTCATACATTGTGTTCTCAAGGTCTTTCTCTTTAACAAGTACGCCCTGGAACGCTTCCGGGTTGAAGCGGAAGGTGGTGCAGCCTTTCAGACCCTTGTCGTAGGCGTACAGGTAGATGTCCTTGAAATCCTGGTACGGGAATTCTGTAGGAACGTTGGCGGTTTTGGAAATGGAGGAATCTACCCATTTCTGTGCCGCAGCCTGGATGTCGACGTGTTGCGTGGGCGTTACGTCGTCGGAGGTAGTGAAGTAGCTGGGCAGCTTCTTGTCTTCTTCATCGGAGAACGGCATGGCGCCCGGGTTCACCAGGTGGCGGTAGGCCAGCAGTTCGAAGCTGAATACGTCTACCTTCTCTTTGGTTTTACGGCCTTCACGAATGATGTTCCGGGCGTAGTGGTGAGAGAAGCTCGGTTCAATGCCGTTACTGGCGTTGTTGGCCAGGGACAGGCTGATGGTGCCGGTCGGGGCAATGGAGGTGTGGTGGGTGAAGCGGCCACCTTTCTCGGCCAGTTTGGCTACCAGCTCCGGCTCTACTTCGGCAATACGGCCCATGTAGGCACTGTACTTGGCGTGCAGTACCTTGCCTTTGACCTTGTCGCCCACCTTGATGCCGTCTTCGGCCAGTTTCGGGCACTTGGTCATCATTTTCGGCGTTACTTCAAACTCGTCGTCCATGATTGGCGCCGGGCCTTTCTCTTCGGCCAGGGCCAGGGACTGGCGCCAGCCTTCTACCGCCATTTCACGAACCACTTCTTCGGTAAACTTCACGGACTCGTCAGAGCCGTAAGGCATGCGCAGCATGGCGAGGGTGGAGCCCAGGCCCAGAATGCCCATACCGTGGCGACGCTTGTAGGTGATCTCGTGGCGCTGTTCGCCCAGGGGCAGGCCGTTGATTTCGACTACGTTGTCCAGCATGCGGGTGAAGGTGCCAACCACTTTGCGGTACTTCTCGTAGTTGAAGCTGGCTTTCTCGGTGAACGGGTACTCAACGAACTTGGTGAGGTTCACGGAACCCAGCAGGCAGCTGCCGTACGGGGGCAGGGGCTGCTCGCCACAGGGGTTGGTGGCTCGGATGTCTTCGCAGAACCAGTTGTTGTTCATCTGGTTGACCTTGTCGATCAGGATGAAACCTGGCTCGGCGTAGTCGTAGGTGCTGGTCATGATGGTGTCCCAGATGAACTGGGCTTTCACCGTTTTGTAGATGCGGCAGGCGACCTTGCCTTCGTTGTTCACCACGTAGCCTTCCTGTACCGGGAAGTCACGGTAGACGAACTGGCTGGCGTCGGTCAGGTCCAGGCCTTCGTCGTCGGCTTCTTTCTGGGTAACCGGGAAGGACAGGTGCCAGTCGTCTCCGTTGCGCACGGCTTCGATGAAGTCTTCGGTGATCAGCAGGGACAGGTTGAACTGGCGCAGGCGGCCGTCTTCCCGCTTGGCCTGGATGAATTCGATCACGTCCGGGTGGTGTACGTCGAAGGTGGCCATCTGGGCACCGCGGCGGCCACCAGCGGAAGACACGGTGAAGCACATGCGGTCGAAGATATCCATGAACGACAGCGGGCCGGAGGTGGTGGCACCAGCGCCGGCGACATAGGCACCGCGTGGGCGCAGGGTCGAGAATTCGTAACCGATACCACAGCCAGCCTTGAGGGTGAGGCCCGCTTCGTGGTTTTTCTCCAGGATATCGTTCATGGAATCCTGGATGGTGCCGGATACGGTACAGTTAATGGTGGAGGTGGCCGGCTTGTGGGCTTCGGCACCGGCGTTGGAAGTAATGCGGCCGGCGGGGATGGCGCCGTTCTGCAGGGCCCACAGGAATTCCTTCATATATTTGTCGCGTACATTCTTTTTCTCAACCTCGGCCAGGGCCTTGGCCACTCGCTCGTAGGTTGCGTTGATGTCTTTGTCGACAGGCTCGCCGGTCTTGGTCTTGAGCTGGTACTTGCTGCTCCAGATATCTAGCGAAGCTTCCTGCATGGGAATCGTTGTGATCACTGCCTGTGCCTTAGCGTTCATTGCCACCCTCGGTTTTCAGTATGTCTCTTTTTGAAGACGCCGTCCTCAGCGCCTTACCCCTGTGTGTTTCTGGTACTTCATGGGTTATCGGGCCAGCAGAATCACTATATATGGTGTCCGTGCCTGGCCGGGAAGACTGCCTTCCATAACCGGAATTCTGTGTTGATCACTGCAGCCAGCCTTGTGTCTGCTGGCATTTCTACTGCTTGACAATCAGTAGGTGTTGGCGTAGCTGACCCTATATATGGGCTTATTTTTTGGGAAGTATAACAGGATATAGTGTTCTGTGAATAAGAGAGCAACTATTGATTGGCGCCTGTGGGCAAAGAAAATCAATGGAAAAGTTCTTGAATCTGCGGGAAGCCGCGCCATTAACGGATTCTCCGCATGTCACTACATCTTGTGGTTAAAAAGTGTGCGTCTGAAAAGTTCTGGAATGCAGGTTTTTGTGACTTCTGCACGTATCCAAAAACGACGTGTCGGTAGAGTATGACAGTGGCGTCGTAATACTGCAGTGGCCCACAGGAAGTGATAACGACTATAAAAGGAAAAGAACAATGAAAGGCCTGAAACCTACCGTTCTTGCGCTGTGTATTGCCGGGGCGCCCCCTGCGGCCCTGGCGTTTCAACCGTTGGATGAAACCACGATGGGAAACATCACCGGCCAGGCGGGTGTGACCATTGAGCTGGAGACCAAACTGAACATTGATCGGTTTATCTACACCGATGAAGGTTCGCTTGAGATCAACAACATCTTTGTGGGCGGTACCAACCGTAGCGATCTGTTCCCGGAGTTGGGTGTTAACCTGATGGGCGGTGCCGCCCAGGAAACCGATTTGCTGGATAACATTCGTATTGAAATCGATGTGCTCAGTGACGGTGATGCCATCATCAACGTGCTACCGCAGATGTTCGGTGCGGTGGATGTGCGGGTCTCGACTGACCAATGGAACTTAGTCGGCACTACGGACTCCACGACCATCCTCGATAATTTCACTGCCGATATCCTGATGGGCGGTGCCAACATCGAGATTGATGCCGATACCGACGTGATGAACCTGCGCGCCGATATCGCCATTGATAACATGGAGTTTGACGCACCGTTCCTGGCGGTGGGTATCCGGGATTTGCGCCTGACCGGTGATACCTATGATCCGGTTCGCAACAAAAACATTCCGGACCTGTTCGCCAAGGTGGACCTCGATATCTACAAGGGCTCTAACAGCCTGGGTGTCGACAGCCTTGCGGTCGATATGGATTCGTTCCGCGCTGACATGACCATTGGCGGTGTGCTGGTGGGTGGTACGTCCATTGGCAGCATCTTTATGGACGACCTGGCCATTACCAATACCCAGATGGTGATCTACGGCCACTAAAATGGCTAAGTAGAAACAAAAACGGGGCCGCGTGGGCCCCGTTTTTGTCTGTCGGGTGTTTCAACCCAACAACAGACTGTCGTCGTCCACCTCCAGGCCGCGCTGTTTCTCGAACAGGCCCAGCAGGTCTTTCACTTCCAGTCCGTCCCGGTCCTTACCGGCAATATCGAATACCACCTGGCCCTGGTGCAGCATCACCGTACGGCTGCCGACTTCCAGTGCCTGTTTCATGCTGTGGGTGACCATCAGGGCGGTGAGCTTCTGCTCCTCGATGATCTGCTGGGTGAGTTCCAGCACGAAGTTTGCGGTTTTCGGGTCCAGAGCTGCGGTGTGCTCATCCAGCAGCAGAATGCTGGAGGGCGTGAGGCTGGCCATCAGCAGGCTGACAGCCTGGCGTTGGCCGCCGGAAAGCAGGCCCATTTTGTCGCCCAGGCGGTTTTCCAGGCCCAGTTTCAGGGTGGCAAGGCTTTCCCGGAACTGGCCCAGATACTGTTTTTTCACCGCGCTGGTCAGGCCCCGGCTTTGGCCGCGTTTGATGGCCAGCGCCAGGTTTTCTTCAATGGACAGGTTTTCGCAGGTGCCGGCCAAGGGGTCCTGGAACACCCGGGCAACCCGCGCCGCCCGTTTATGGGTGGGCAGCCGGGTAACGTCCAGGTTGTCGACGATAATCTGGCCGCTGTCCACCATGACTTCGCCGGCGAGGGCGTTCAGGAAGGTGGATTTTCCGGCGCCGTTGCTGCCGATGACCGTCACGAATTCGCCCTGGTTTACCGTCAGGCTCATGCCCCGAAGGGCCGGGTTTTCCAGCGGGGTGCCTTTGCCAAAGGTAAGCCGCAGATCGGTTGCGCTGATCATAGTGCCTCCTCAGGCCTTTTTGCTGGTGAAACGACTGGCGATCTTGGTGCGAACGCCAGGCAGTACGATGGCCAGGGTAACCAGAACCGCGGTAATCAGATTCAGATCCTGTGCCTGCAGGCCGAGGACATCGGCATTCAGGGCAAAGGCAATGGCCAGTCGGTAGATGATGGCGCCCACCACACACGCCAGCAGGGCGCGTACCACGGTGGAGGGGGTAATGACGGCTTCACCGCCAATCAGTGAGGCGAGGCCGATCACGATTACGCCTACACCCATGGTGACGTCTGCTGCGCCCTGGCTCTGGGCAAACAGAGCACCGGCCAGACCCACCAGGCCGTTGGACAGAGCAACTCCGAGTATGATCATGCCGCCGGTCGCAATGCCCTGGGCGCGAGCCATGCGGGCGTTGGCGCCAGTGGCGCGCATGGCCAGGCCAGTCTCGGATTTCATGAAACGCCACAACAGAATCAGGGACACAATAGCGACCAGGGTAAACAGCAACACCGGCACCTGATGGAAAGCCAGACCCAGGTCGTACCAGGGAGTCAGTACGGTTTCTTCTGTGAGTAAGGCCACGTTCGGCCGGCCCATGATGCGCAGGTTCACGGAGTAGAGCGCAATCATGGTAAGGATGGAGGCCAGCAGGTTCAGAATGTTGAGTTTGACATTCAGGATGGCGGTTACGGCACCGGCGGCCATGCCGGCCAGTACCGCACAGCCAGTTGCCAGCCAGGGATTCCAGCCTTCAATAATCAACATGGCGGCAACGGCGGCGCCCAGGGGGAAGCTGCCATCCACCGTCAGGTCGGGGAAGTCGAGAACACGGAAAGAGAGATAGATACCAAAGGCAACCAGGCCGTAGATCAGGCCGGTTTCGAGAGCACCGTAGAATGCGATTTCACTGAGCATGGGTAGTTTTTCACCGTGAAAGAAAACGGGCGGGCCCTTTTGGGGTCCGCCCGTGTTGGTCAGGCGTTATTTGTCGTTTTTGACGACTTTGACGGCTTCCTGGATGAGGTCTTCGGGCAGAGTGACGCCCATGCGCTCGGCGGCCTCGGGGTTCACGTACAGATCCAGTTCTTCCATGGTTTCAACCGGCATGTCGGCTGTGCCGGCACCTTCCAGTACGCGTGCGACCATGGCGCCAGTCTGGCGGCCGTGGTTGTAATAGTTGAAGCCCAAAGCGGCTACCGCGCCACGCTCAACGGTGGCAGTGTCGGCAGCAAACACCGGGATCTTGGCCCGTTCGCCAACGGAAATAACCGCTTCGGCGGCACTGATCACGGTGTTATCGGTGGTCAGGTAGATGGCGTCGGCCTTGCCTACCAGGGAGCGGGCTGCGCCCAGCACTTCAGAAGTCTTGGTGGCCGCACCTTTAACCAGCTCCAGACCGCGGGCCTGCAGGCGTTCTTCCAGCAGTTCAATCAGCGCGGCGGCGTTGGCTTCGCCAGGGTTGTAAACGGTACCGATGCGCTTGGCGTCGGGCATTGCACGCTGCAGCATGTCCAGGTGCTTCTCGATGGGCAGCATATCGCTTACCCCGGTGATGTTGGCACCAGGGGCTTCCCAGCTTTGTACCAGTTTGGCGGCAACCGGATCGGTCACGGCAGAGAAGACCACGGGCACGTTACGCGCTGCAGCGGCAACGGTTTGTGCAGACGGTGTGGCAATGGCCACGATTACATCCGGATTTTCACCCACAAACTTGCGGGCAATCTGGGAGGCAATGGCTGAGTTGCCCTGGGCACTTTCGTGCATCAGGCGCAGGTTTTCGCCTTCGCGGTAGCCGCGCTCGGCCAGTTCGTCCTTAACGCCCTCATGGACGGCATCCAGTGCCGGGTGTTCAACAATCTGTGTGATGGCAACAACACGGGGGTCGTCCGCCTGAACCAGGCTTGCTGCGGCCAGCAGCGAGGCGCCGATCAGGGTGCGCAGGGATTTCTTGGCCATATGCCCATCTCCGAGTCAGTTACTGTTTTTTCCCGTGAAACCGGGGGCAAAAATTCAAGGTGCGCAAGTTTAACACAGCCATGCGACAATCGGTGTAGGGGAAGACGCAGTTTGTTGCGACGATCGTTTGAGTGGTTGCAGATGCAAATTATTTTGCACGGATCACGTTTTGACGGGCTCTGGTGTGTTGAAATAGGCTACTAAAGTCTAATAATACGAGAACGCGACAAAGCGAATCCGAAACTATAACGACAAATCAGGAAGGTCCATGGACACAACGAAAAAGCTCCCCCTGGATATGGTCTACCACTGGGAGGCCACCAGCCCTAATTCCCTTTATATGACGCAGCCCATTGGCGACGGTAAGGTGGTTGAGTACACCTGGGGCCGCGCTGTAGATGAGGCACGCCGGATGGCGGCTTACCTGAAATCACTGAACCTGCCGGAGAAAAGCCGGATTGGCCTGATTTCCAAGAACTGTGCCCAGTGGGTGATGACAGACTGGGCCATCTGGATGGCCGGGCACATTTCCGTGCCGCTGTATCCCACCCTGAACGCCGATACCGTGAACTACATCCTCAACCACGCTGAGTGCGATGTGTTGTTCGTGGGTAAACTGGATGACTGGGACGGCATGAAATCCGGTGTGCCGGAATCGGTTCGCTGCATTTCCTATCCGCTGAGCCCGCCCAACGATTTCGAGACCTGGGACGACATTGTTGCCAAGTACCCGCCGCTGGAAGGCAAAACCAGGCGTGATCCGGAAGAGCTGGCCACCATCGTGTATACCTCTGGCAGTACCGGTCGACCGAAAGGCGTTATGCTCAGCTTCAATAACATGGCGTTCGCCGCTGCTGGCGGTATCGAGACTCTGGGTGTCGGGCCGGGTGAGCGCATGTTGTCCTACCTGCCGCTGGCTCATGTGTTTGAGCGCACCTTTGTGGAGCTGGGCTCTTTGTATTCCGGCTTCCAGCTTTATTTTGCAGAGTCTCTGGACACCTTCGTTCAGGATCTTCAGCGGGCACGGCCAACGCTCTTCCTTTCGGTTCCGCGCCTGTGGGTGAAGTTCCAGCATGGTGTTTTGCAGAAAGTGCCCAAGCAGAAGCTGGATCGCCTGCTGAAGATTCCGGTAGTGAACAAGCTGATCAAGAAGAAGGTGCTGAAAGGCCTGGGCCTGGACAAGGTGAAACTGGCCGGTTCCGGTTCCGCGCCATTGTCCAACGATGTTTTGGACTGGTACCGCAATCTCGGCCTGGAACTGCTGGAAGGTTATGGCATGTCCGAGAATTTTGCCTACTCTCACATGAACAAACCGGGCCGTACCCGCACCGGTTATGTCGGCGAAGCCCTGCCGGGCGTTGAAGTGAAGATCAGCGAGCAGGGCGAGGTGCTGGTGAAGAGCCCGGCCACCATGATGGGTTATTACAAGGACGAGGAGAAAACCGCTGAAGCTTTCACCGAGGATGGCTTCCTGCGTACCGGTGACAAGGGCGAGATTGACGAGATGGGCCGCCTCAAGCTGACCGGCCGCATCAAGGAGATCTTCAAGACCAGCAAGGGCAAGTACATTGCGCCGGCGCCGATCGAGAACCGCCTGATGTCTCACGATGCCATCGAAATGGTGTGTGTGTCGGGTGCCAACCAGACCCAGCCCCACGCGTTGGTGGTTCTGGGTGAGGAGATTCGCCCGAAAGCTGCTGACGAGAGCTTCCGCAAGGAGTTGGAAGAAAGCTTCAGGCAGCTGATTCAGGACGTAAACAAAACTGTAGATCCCCACGAACAGCTGGCTTTCATTACGGTGGTCAGCGATGAGTGGTCCATCGAGAACAGCTTCCTGACGCCGACGCTCAAGCTTAAGCGTAACGTGGTGGAAGATGCCTATCAGGCGAAAGTGGACAGCTGGTACGCCAAGAAGCAGCCGGTTATCTGGCAGTAAAGGCGACTGCTTACAAGGTAAGTGCAAGAAGGCCCGGCAAGCTGCCGGGCCTTCTTGTTTCTGGCGTTCCGATATTTCTGGCGGTCAGGCCATGGTTCTGGAATTGGAGATGGATCGGTTCATCAGAATGATGGGGATGATACCGGCGACCACAATAATCAGGGCGGGAAGGGCGCTGTGATAGAGCTGTTCGTCTGAGGCAAACTGGTACACGTAGGTGGCCAGGGTCTCGTAATTAAAGGGCCGAAGAATCAGGGTGGCCGGCAGTTCCTTCATGCAGTCGACAAACACTACCAGGGCAGCGGTGACCAGGGTTCCACGCAGCATCGGGAGGTGTACGTTGATCAGGGTTTTGCCCGGAGTGTGGCCCAGGGAGCGGGAGGCCATGTCCATGCTGGGGGTGATTTTCTGGAGGGCGCTCTCCACACTGCCGGCAGACACCGCCAGAAAACGCACGGTGTAGGCAAAAATCAGGGCAAAGGCCGTTCCACTCAGCAGCAGGCCGGTGCTCACGCCAAGATAATCCCGCATCAGGGAATCCAGCCAGTTGTCGAAGCCGGCCAGCGGTACGATGACGCCCACGGCCAGCACTGCGCCGGGCATGGCGTAACCGAGACTGGAAAGCCGCATCAGGATTTGCATGCCACGGGTGTTGTGCAGACGGCGGCTATAGGCCAGCGTAACGCCGATGATCAGGGTGGTGAGCGCTGCTGCGCTGGACAGGAACAGGCTGTTAAACGCGTTCTGAATAAAATCCGGGTTCCAGCTGACATCAAAGTATTCCCAGGCGTAATAGCCCAGGGTGGCTCCGGGGATTATGAAGCCAAATACCAGTGGCACGGCGCAGACGACGACACAGATCATCTGGCGCGGGAAAGACATGGTGAAGCGGTGAATCGGGTCACGGTTGTCGCGGGCCGCGTATTGTTGCTGGCGGCGCCGTGAATAACGTTCCAGGGTTACCAGGATCACCACGAAAATGAGCATGGTGGTCGCGATCTGGGCCGCGCCGCCCAGGTTACCCAGGTTCATCCAGGTATCGAACAGGCCGCGGGTGAGGGTTTGCACAGCAAAGAAATCGACGGTACCGAAATCGTTCAGGGTTTCCATCAGCACCAGAGAAAGGCCCACGGCAATGGCTGGCCGGGCAATGGGCAGAACTACCCGAAAGAAAGTGCTCAGTGCCGAATGACCCAGGCTGCGGCTGACGGCAAACAGTGAGGGTGATTGTTCAAGAAAGGCAGCTCGCCCCAGCAGGTACACATAGGGGTAGAGTACCAGGCCGATCATCAGGATGGCGCCTTCCAGGCTGCGGATTTCCGGAAACCAGTAATCGCTGGCGTTCTGCCAGCCAAACCACTCACGCAGGCCTCGCTGCACGGGACCGGCGTAATCCAGCAGGCTGGTGTAGACATAGGCAATCACGTAGGCCGGTACGGCAAAAGGTAGCAGCAGAGCCCATTCAAAGAATTTCCGGCCCGGGAACTCGCACATGGTCACGGCCCAGGCGGTGGCCAGTCCGATCAACAGGGTTAGCGCGCCCACACCGATCATCAACTTGATGGTGGTGGTCAGGTAGCGGGGCAGGGTGGTTTCAATCAGATGAGGCCAGATGTTCTCGTCCGGGAACAGGGCCAGGAAGATCACCGACAGCACTGGAAGCGCGACAATAGCGGTGGTAAGGACGGCGCTGATCAGCCACCGTTTTGAGGTGCGTTTTGCCAGTAGCGGTTGCGAGAGCCCCGGGTTTGCACTGGAAACGACCTCGGTCATGGTGATCCTGTTAGCGTAGTGGTGATGAGAAGTGTTGCGATTTTAGATAGTGCGTTGCTTCCCTGCAATGACTGCGGTCATGTTTGTGGCCAACAAAAAAGGGTGCCCTGGACAGGACACCCTTCGGTTTACCGGTTGGTGTGAGGCTGATCAGCCGTCATAGTCAACGCGGTCAACCAGCTTCACAGCCGCTTCGCGGTTGTTGGCGATTTCCTGCAGTGACAGATCGTCCGGGTTGATCTCACCCCACTCGGCTACCAGGCCAGAAGGCTTCACTTCCGGGTTCGCCGGGTACTCGGTGTTGGCTTCCGCGTAGATGCGCTGGGCTTCCGGTGAGGACAGGAATTCCATCAGCTTGATGGCATTGTCCTTGTTCGGCGCGCTCTTGGTGAGGGAAATGCCACTGATGTTCACGTGAGTGCCACGACCTTCGGCATTCGGGAATACCAGGTTAACCTGTTCGGCGATCGGGCGCTGGTTTTCGTCCATCAGCATGTTGCCGTAGTAGTAGCTGTTGCCAATGGAAATGTCGCAGACGCCTTCAGCGATGGCTTTGATCTGGTCGCGATCGCCACCCTGGGGTTTGCGTGCCAGGTTTTCCTTGACGCCTTGCAGCCACTCTTCGGTCTTTTCTTCACCGTGGTGGGCGATCATGGAGGAGATCAGGGCGATGTTGTACGGGTGCTTGCCGCTGCGGGTACAGATGCGGCCTTCCCACTTGTCATCAGCCAGTTGCTCGTATGTGGTGATCTCACCCTCTTCAACGCGATCTTTGGATGCGAAGATCAGGCGACCACGAGTGGTCAGGGCGTACCACTTACCTTCCGGGTGGCGCAGGTTCTCCGGAATGTTCTCCTGCAGCGTGTCGGTCTCAACGCCGGCAACGAGGTCTTTCTCAACCAGTTCGTTGATCCGTGAAATGTCGACCGTCATCACCACGTCTGCCGGGCTGTTGCGGCCTTCACGCTCAAGGCGCTCGGCCAGACCCTGCTTGGCAAAGACAACGTTCGCTTCAATGCCTGTTTCTTCGGTGAAGGCGTTGAGCAGCGGTTCCAGCAGGTAAGCCTGACGGTAGGAGTAGATATTGACCTCGCCGTCGGCAGAGGCGGACAGCGGCATGGCGGCCAGAGCGATGGCGGCAGTTGCGGCAAGTTTCATTCGCATAATGTTGATCCTTTCTGTCGCGTTGCTAAAAGGTGAGCGTTCACCTGTAAGTGAATGTTACAGGCAGTTAAAAACGACAACTATTCTCATTGCTAACCGCGAATGAGTCAATAACCCTTCGGGGATATTTTTCAGAAAATAGTGTTATGCTTCATAACACTATAAGAACGCAGCAAATGGCAGGGTTTCCGAGCATGGTCGGTAGTGATCGCAGAGAGCATAGCCGCACGGCAATGAGTGCAAAAGTGAAGTTGGTCCATGAGCAGCTGGGAGAATTCGTTTTCTCTACCCGTGACATCTCAGATGGCGGTGTGTTCATTGTGTTGGGGGAACAGGTGTTTGAGCCCTCCATAGGCGATTGCGTGACCGTTCAGGTGCAGGGGCTTCCTGTGCCGGCCCCCATTCTGGATATGGTGGTGGTGCGCCGCACTATTGATGGCTTTGGGTTGCAGTTTGCCGATACTGCCGAATAGTTGGCGGAAGTGGATTCCATGATGGCGATAATGGACGCAGTTAAAAGAAAAGGTCTTGCCTGATGAGTTCACCCACTTACCTGAGATTGATGGCCTCGGTGCTTGCTGTGCCGGTGGTAATGCTGTCGGGCTGTGTCAGCTACTATACCCACTATGCGATGTTCCCTGCGGAGAACTCTGCGGGTGAAACCCGGCAGGTGCGAGTGAACTGGCAAAGCGCGGAATATCCAGAGTGGTGGCCAGGCAATAATCAGGCTACCACCATGAAACTGGAAACCCAGTGCAGTGAACGGGTCTGGCGTATTGCCGACAGCAGCCATGACAGTGCTGGTGATTGTGGTGATGGCATTCGTGCTTGTGGCGATCCGTCGCTGGACGTTCTGGCGGCAACGGGTGCGCCGGCCACAGAGCAGGCTGCCTGTTTAACGGTGAAAATGCCTCAAGGGAAAGGCCGCGTTGCCGATGTCGGCAGCCGCTTTGAGCTTCTGGTTTCCTGCCAGCCAGCAAAGCCCAACCTGATAAAGGATGGCGAAGAGGTGAATGTAGATTACATCCGCCCGTCTGCTGTCGCTTATACGGTCTACGCGAGAAAGGTGCCCCGGGGCTCTTTGAATGCCCGTCTGCCGGATTTCGACGAGACACAATGTCTGGAAGATTGAAGTCTGTCTGCTTTTCCCTGTGAGTTTGGTCACACTGATACATTTCGTTGCCGAGTGAAAATCTGAGTTACGACTTGTTGCGGTTTGGTGACGCTTGGCTACCAAATCGTAATGGAGTCTTGCCGCTAACGTGGCAAACTGGGGACAGTCAAAGAATCCCTGTTCCCGAGGTGTCTAGTGGGCGTTCGTCAGAAAAAAATAGCGGCACATGATCTTGAGATCGGCATGTTCGTGTCTGATCTTGATCGCCCCTGGCATCAAACACCGTTTCCCATCCAGGGCTTTTACCTCCGTTCCGAAAACGATCTGAAAGCCGTTGTCTCCCACTGTAAGTGGGTGATGGTCGATGTGGCGGAAACCCGCGAGGAAATCACCCTCGGGCCAGACAAGGTTCGCCCCTTTGCCCGACGTTCTAACACCCGTGCGGGTGGTCGTGAGGAAATGCAACTGGCGCCACTGAGTATTCGTGAACCGGTTGTTTACAAGAATGATGTCCCCCTTCGTAAAGAACTCAAAGCATCCCGCAAGCTCCTGAACGATGCGGAATTGGCATTAAGCCGTATGTTCGAGACCGTTCAGGACGATCAGGTGCCGGATCTGCGCCCGGCTGCGGACGTCACCCGCCGCATGGTAGAGAGCGTCGTTCGCCAGCCGAACGCGCTTTTGTGGCTGAGCCGCACCCGCCAGTATGATGATTTTGTGTATCGGCATGCCCTGAATACCGCAGTATGGGCTCTGGTGTGTGGCCGGCAGCTAGGATTGAACGAAGGGCTCCTGAACCATCTCGGGGTAGGGTGTCTTTTGTCGCAGGTGGGTAAGACCGCATTGCCTAAAGAGATGCTGGCCCGAGAGCACCGTCTATCCACTGAAGAATACGCGACTTATCGCACCTATGTGGAACGTGGTTGTCAGATGCTGGAAGGCGCGGGTCTCTCCAGAGCCGTTATGAGCGTGGTTCAGGGGCACCGCGAGCGGCACAATGGTTCCGGCTTTCCACAGGGAATTCGTGGCGACCGTATCCCGCTGCTGGCAAAAGTTGCAGGTATTGCAGAATTCTTTGAGTCTTTGATTGCGCCCAGGGATGATCAGGATCCCATGACACCGGCAAAAGCGGTATCGCTGTTGTACGATATGCGCAATATCGAATTTCAGGAAGATCTTGTTGAGGCTTTTATCCAGGGTGTGGGCGTGTATCCGACCGGTACTCTGGTGGAGCTTTCTGATGGCCAGCGTGGCATTGTGGTATCCCACTCACCGGGAAGGAGGCTGTGGCCCAGCGTGATGGTCATGCAGGACGCCGAGCATCGGCCGCTGAAATCCGCAAAGATTGTTGATCTGGCCCGGCACAATGAGTCCCGAGGCGCCTCGGAGTTACTGACCGTGCGCGAGTGTTTGCCTCACGGCACCGAGGGCCTGGACCCGGCTGGCTACGATGTAACCGGTGTCGAGTCCCGTTGGTCCCTGGGTAAACTGATTAATCGATAAGTACGCGTATCTGCTTGCGCACCCAGCGATAGGTGCCCTCCGGCCGGAAGTTCACCAGAATTTCTGATTCACCGCCTGTGGGGCCGTCGACCACGTACTCCACTTCTGCCTCTTGCCAGCTTTCGGCGTTAACATAAACGTCGGTTGGGCGTGTGCTTTGGGCCTGCAGCTGGGCCAGTTGAGCGTCCCCCCTGATCTTTTTGACTTTCACGGACTTGATGCTGGTGTCGCCGGCGGCGTGTGTGGCGTCTTCCGGTGACAGGTAGTACTGCCTTGATAACTTCCGGGTTATAGCGGCGAGCTCTCTGCGAAGGTAATTGCGGGCCTGTTCGTTGTCGAATTCATCCATGTTGCGCACAGACTGGAGAATTCGTTCCCGGAGCGCCTCCAGATCTTCCTTGTAGTCGATATCAGGATCCAGCTCACCATCTACAGGGCGGTCATCGGCGTTGTCGATTTCCTCCTGGGTTGGCGGCTCACCGCACAGTGGGTCGTCTTTCGGGTGGAAGCAGATCTCCGCCAGGATCTGGTTGGCCGGCGAATTCTCGGCGGTAAACTCGCCGATGCTGACATTGAAATCTATGGTGTTCGGCAGGTTAGGATCATCAAGCGCCTGGTTGAGCTGGTTGATGACTCGCTCGCGGATGTCGATGCCCTCGTCGTCGTCTACGTTCTCGGTCCAGTTCAGGGCCAGAAGGAAGCGGGACAGGTTCATCAGTGTGTTGTTCTCAAACAATAGCTGTTCACGGACCTGGTGGCTGTTCAGTCCTTCATCGTCAACGGCCGGGGTTTGCAGGGCCGCGCGGGTGTCTGCCTGAAATTCCAGGAAGGTCACGTATTCCCTTGCCGGAATCCCTTCTGCGATAGGGAGATTGCCTACTTTGACCGAGAGTGTCTCGCCGGGGTAATAGCGGAACTCGCCACGGGTGTTGGTCTTTCCGGACTGACTGGCAGTCTGGTAGGTCAGCCCACCAACGCCCTGGAAATGAATTCGCCCGGTGCGGGTATCGTCGGATCCGGAGCTGCTGCCACTATCGAAGCAGCCGGTCAGGGCGATGGCTGCAGAGAGTGGCAGAATAAAGCGGGTGAGGTGAACGAGTTTCATGGCGTTTCGTACAATCCCTTCGCGTTGACCTGGAGCATCCGGTGGCCGGTGTCCGATTTGTAAGTTGTTGTAACCGCATTATAGGGATGGCACTTCGGCTATATCGGGAATCCTGTCGCAGTTTGAGGGTTTGGGGCACCTGGCTTTAATTGGCTTCGTCCCTTGAATTTTCCGGCGTTGCCTCAATCAAATAGCTCTCTATCTTTTTAGCTCCTCTGGAGCCCGGTTTCTGAACAACGGTGGGGTGTATGACCTACGCACTGGACATTGAAGGGCTGACCAAGAACTACAGCGATGGTTTTCAGGCCCTCAAAGGCATTGATCTGCACGTTCGGGAAGGCGATTTTTTCGCCTTGCTGGGCCCAAACGGGGCCGGCAAGTCGACCACTCTTGGGATTGTTTCCTCTCTGGTAAACAAGTCGGGCGGCAAGGTCAGAGTGTTCGGCCATGATATCGATACAGACCTCTCAAGCGCCAAGCTCTCCCTGGGTGTGGTTCCACAGGAATTCAATTTTAACCAGTTCGAGAAGGTGGAAGATATCGTCACCACGCAGGCTGGTTATTACGGCATACCCCTGAAAACCGCACGGGTGTCTGCGGAAAAGTATCTGAAGAAGCTCGGGCTCTGGGACAAGCGCAACACACCGGCCAGGATGTTGTCGGGTGGTATGAAACGCCGCCTGATGATCGCCCGGGCACTGGTACATGAGCCCAGATTGCTGATTCTTGATGAGCCGACGGCCGGTGTGGATATCGAGTTGCGCCGTTCCATGTGGCAATTCCTGGAAGAGATGAACCGCCAGGGCACCACTATCATTCTGACCACCCACTATCTGGAGGAGGCGGAAGCGCTTTGCCGCAACATTGCCATTATTGATCACGGGGAAATCATCAGGCACACCAGCAAGCGGGAACTGCTGCAACAGCTCAGTGTAGAAACCTTTGTACTGGATACCGAGCAGCCGTTAGAGAAGGCCCCTGAACTGAGTGGGTTCAACGCCAGCCTGGATGACGATGGTGCGCTTGAAGTGGAAGTTGCCAAGGGACAGGGTTTGAACGCTCTGTTTATCGAACTGGAGAATCTTGGTATTCGGGTGCTGAGCATGCGAACCAAGGCCAACCGGCTGGAAGAGCTGTTCGTTCGCATGGTTGAGGAGAACGCCCGGGAGGCAGAGAAAGCCAGCGAGGTGACAGCATGACACCGCAAGCACTGTGGACAGCCTTTACAACCATCGTTACCCGCGAGGTTCGGCGCTTTACCCGGATCTGGCCGCAGACGCTGTTGCCGCCGGCCGTCACGATGACGCTGTATTTTATTATTTTTGGCAACCTGATTGGTTCCCGCATCGGTGAAATGGGCGGCTACGACTATATGCAGTTCATTGTGCCGGGCCTGATTATGATGGCGGTGATCACCAATTCCTACTCCAATGTGGTGTCGTCCTTTTTCTCTATGAAGTTCCAGCGCAGTATTGAGGAATTGCTCGTGTCGCCGGTGCCGAACTGGACCATCCTGGCGGGCTATGTGGCCGGGGGCATGGCCAGGGGGCTGAGTATTGGCCTGATCGTGACATTGCTGTCGCTGGCATTCACCCAGTTGAGTATTCATAACCTGCTGATGGTGATCATCACGGTGATTCTCACGTCGGCGCTGTTCTCTCTGGGTGGCTTCATCAACGCCATGCTGGCGACCAAGTTTGATGACATTTCCATTGTCCCGACCTTTGTGCTGACGCCGCTGACTTACCTTGGGGGTGTGTTCTACAGCATCGACATGCTGCCGTCGTTCTGGCAGGGCGTGTCCATGGCGAATCCGATCCTGTATATGGTTAACGGTTTTCGCTTCGGCATACTGGGTGTTTCGGACGTTAATCCGTTCGTGTCTCTTGGTATGATTCTGGTTTTCATCGTCTTGCTGGCGGCGGTTGCCTTGCGCATGCTTGCCCGTGGCAAGGGCATTCGACACTGATTTAATTCCGGAACTGATATGGCTCTTGATAACGCGCCACTGGGCAAGTCCAGTGAATACCCTGATCAGTATGATCCGTCTCTGCTGTTCCCGGTGGCCCGGGAAGAAAACCGCCGGCGAATCGGCCTGGACGATGGTCGCTGGCCCTGGTTTGGCGAGGACATGTGGCAGGCGTGGGAAATCTCCTGGCTGAAGCCCGGCGGTGTACCGGCCGTGGCCTGGGGAGAAATCCGGTTTCCTGCGGCATCGCCTGCCATTATTGAGAGCAAATCCCTGAAGTTGTATCTGAACTCTCTGAATCAGGCGGTGTTCTCGTCTCCGGATCAAGTGGCCGAGACCATTACCCAGGATCTTTCGAGTGCCTGTGGTGCGGCGGTGGATGTGACGCTTCTGAGTGTGGATGACTCAGCGCCTGCAATCGGCCGGCCCGAAGGATACGAGTTGATCGATGATGAAACGCTAGAGCAGGTGGCCTACGACTATGCGCCTGAGTCGCTGACAACCAGCGAGCCGGTGGTCAGTGAAGGCTTGTGTTCACATCTTCTGAAAAGCAACTGTCCAGTGACCGGCCAACCCGACTGGGCCACGGTACTGATTCGCTATTCCGGGAGGAAGATTGATCGGGCAGGGTTGCTGCGCTATATCGTGAGCTTCCGTCAGAAACAGGATTTTCACGAACATTGTGTTGAAACCATCTTTACTGACTTGATGGCGAGGTGTCAGCCGGAATCCTTGATGGTGTGCGCCCGTTACACCCGGCGTGGTGGCCTGGATATCAACCCCTGGCGCAGCACATGTGCTGAAGATGGTCCGGGGCCGCGGCTGGTTAGGCAGTAGCAGGCTCGGCTATTCGGTATCGTCTTCCTGACGCAGTCGGTCGGCTGCGTCTTCGAGGGCGCTGAGTATGGCTTTGCGCTCCCGTTCGGTGACCTTATCGGAATCCAGGTACATGGCAAAGCCGCTGTGTTCGTGTTCCAGGAAGCTACGGTGAGGCCCCATGTCGCGCCGGAAATCCACCACCTCGTAGATGGGCACCGGCTTGCCAAAGCCTTTTACGGTAATCTCGCCCTTGTCCCGGCACATAATGCGGTCTTTGATCAGCGAGAAGGTCTCATACGACACCAGAATCTCGCCTGGTTCCGCCAGGGACTCCAGTCGGCTGGCGAGGTTCACTTCCTTGCCGATAATGGTGTAATCCATCCGGTTTTCGGCGCCGAAGTTACCAACCGTGGTGTAGCCGGTACTGATGCCCATGCGGATTTCCAGGGGCGTCTTGATGCCCAGGCTGCGCCATTTCTGGCGCATGATCTTCATGTGTTTGCGCATCTCGATGGCCATGGACACACACGAGAACGCATCTTCTTTCTGGCCGCGACTGGTCGGATCGCCAAAGAACACCATGATGGAATCGCCGACAAACTTGTCGATGGTGCCGCCGTATTTCAGGGCGACCTCTGACATTTCGTTGAAGTAGTGATTCAGAAGCTCGGTAAGGGCTTCCGGCTCCATCTCCTCCGACAGTTCAGTAAAGCCTTTTATGTCTGAGAAAAACACTGCCAGTTTCTTGCGCTGGGTTTCAAGCCGAACATCCCGTTCCCCGGTAAAGATGGACTGCCAGACCTGAGGCGACAGGTATTTCGAGAGCTTGTGGGACAGGGCGATGGACTGTTCCCGCTGGTTCTGAATCTGGGTCTTTGCCAGCAGCAGGGCCCGGGCCTGCTGGTGTGAGTAATAGGCGGTAACGCAGATGTACGTGCCTGTGGCCAAAATGGCGACGATGCTGGTGAGCAGGGGGGCTTCCAGATTGGCGGCGGTGCCGGTTGCCGCCACTGTGGCGGCCATGGCGGCAGACATGAGCGCTGTGCCGAACAACCATTGCCTGACGCCGCCCACGATCAGACAGCTGAACATCAGCATCAGGACAACCGATACCGACGGAATGGCGATCAATCCGATCAAGCCAATAAAGCTGCCTCCGATTATGCAGTCGAGGAACAGCATTTTTTGCCGAATCCGGGCTGAACGTCGCAGGAAGGTTCGCCGTGTAAGCACGTGCGCGAGGTGTGGCCAGATCAGAGCGCCAGCCACCATCCAGAGAAGCAATTGGGGAAACACATCCTGAAGGACACCCGTGACAATAATGGCGGCAGTGGCGGTGTAGGCCAGTATCCGACCGTTGTAATCGGGCATCGGTGGAATCGCCACCGTGTGGTCGTAGATGTCGCCTTGCCCCAGCTTGCCGGTATTGCCGGTTATGCTGCGTAATTCAGCGGGTGCGCTCATCATTTTCAGAACCGGATCCTTCCGATAAGTATGTCGCTCATTGTATGCTGCCGATTCTTTATAATTGTTGGTTTGAACTACGACTAAAGATTAACAGCATTACGTAGAACTCACAATTCATCGGGGCCGCTTCCGGCCCAACCGAAAATCATGCAACCAATCAACAGCGAGACTGTATGAGTTCGATAACCCGTTTTATTCTGGATCGTGCTTCGGAGCCCCGTTTGCAGGCACCGGCACCACCGGTGTCTGTGGTTGATCAGGCCTTCCGGTGCGCGGCCCGGGCCCCGGATCATGCGTTGTTGAGGCCCTGGCGTTATCTCGTGATAGAGGGGGAAGGCCTGGCAGCTCTGGGCGACCTGTTTGCTGAATGCTGCCCGCCGGACGCTTCTGATAAGGAGCGTGAGAAGGCCCGGAATGCTCCGGCTCGTGCACCCATGATTATTGTCGGTATTGCGTCGCCCCGTCATCATCCGAAGGTGCCGGAGGTGGAGCAGGTAATGTCGGCAGCGGCCGGTATGAGTTTTATCTCCCTGGCGCTGAATGATGCCGGCTACGGCGCCATGTGGCGAACCGGGCCTGTGGCTTATCATCCGTCGCTGCATGACGGTCTTAGGCTGCTGCCGGGCGAGTCCATTATCGGTTTCCTCTATACCGGTACCGTTGCCAGTGAGAAACCATCGGTGCCCCGGCCCGATACCAAAGAGTATGTCTCAAGGTGGGCCGCGCCAGGGCGCACTTCCCCCTGGCAAGTCTGAGCCTCGATCAGCGGCAAGTCCGCCTGGGGAAACCCGTTGCCGCCCTCGTTGCGTTTAACCGGAATTTGCCGCTCATTTATTAGACAGCCCTCTTCGAAGCCCGCATTACAGCGGGCTTTTTCAATTCTGGCACTCTGCTTGCTTTAATCACTTCAGAACGCAAAACCGGCAAGTTCACAGGTTCAGCCTGGTCGGTGCAAAGATCTGGAGGCAGTAATGGCTATTACATTCGACAAAGCGCTTGGTATTCATGAGCACGCGCTGCAGGCGCGGGTCAAGCGGGCCGAAGTGCTGGCGAACAACTTGGCAAATGCCGACACCCCGGGCTACAAAGCCCGCGACGTGGATTTCCAGGCGATGATGCAGAAGGCGCAGGATTCCATGACGGGCTTTGGTATGACCACGACCCACAGTGGCCATATGGACACCTCCAGCCCTGGCGCTGACGGCGAGCTGCTGTACCGTACCCCGCACCAGCCATCAATTGATGGCAATACCGTGGATGCGCAGGCCGAGCAGACCCGTTTCATGCGCAACGCCATGGATTACCAGGCCAGCTTCCAGTTCCTGAGTAGTCGGTTTTCCGGCCTGACCAAGGCGCTGAAGGGCGAATAAGCCGCAGTCCGTACGAGATTGAAGGAGATTGTCATGTCACTGGGTAACATTTTCGACATCGCCGGTTCCGGCATGACCGCACAGTCACTGCGGCTCAACACCACCGCGTCTAACATTGCCAACGCAGAAACCGCCAGTTCGAGCACGGATACAACGTACCGTGCCCGCAAACCGGTGTTTGCCGCTATTCAGCAGGCCATGCTGAACCCTGATCAGCAGGGATTTGGTATTGGTTCCGAAGAGGGGGCCGGGGCAGGTGTTCGCGTTGAGGGGATTGTCGAGAGCGATGCAGAACTGCAGATGCGCTATGAGCCGAATCACCCTGCCGCGAACGAGGAAGGGTACGTTTATTACCCCAACGTGAACGTGGTTGAGGAAATGGCGGACATGATGTCGTCGTCCCGCAGTTTTCAGATGAATGTGGATGTCATGAACACCGCCAAATCCATGATGCAGCGAATTCTGACACTGGGTCAGCAGTAACAAGTGAGGATTAAGCCATGAGTGCAGTGAATTCCGCAGCCGCCTCAGACGTGCTGAGCCAGTACCAACTGAACCAGGAGGGCAAGACCCCTGGTGGCAACGAGCTGGGTAAAGACGCGTTTATGGAGCTGATGCTGGCGCAGCTCAAGAATCAGAACCCACTGGAGCCGCAGGACAACGGCGATTTTATCGCCCAGTTGGCCCAGTTCAGTTCACTGGAAGAAATGCAGAATCTGTCGGGCAGTGTCGACGATGTGGTTGGTCAGTTCCGGTCCAGCCAGGCCTTGCAGGCCTCGGCGATGGTAGGCAAAACCGTTCTGGCACCCTCCAGTGTGGGCATTCTGGGTAGCGAAGGCGAGATAACTGGCACCATTCAGGTGCCGGCTTCCACGGGTGGGCTGCGACTGTCGGTCATGAATCAAAGCGGTGAGTTAGTTCGCCAGATTGATATGGGCAGCAGCCAGGCTGGTGTGGTGTCGTTCCAGTGGGATGGGCAAGACGGCAACGGCAATCCTTTGCCGCCCGGCCCCTACTCGATTGTGGCGCAGGGCTCCTATCCCTCCGGATCGGAGCAGTTGGCGACCATGGTGAGCGCCAATGTCGACAGTGTGTCGTTGGGGCAGGGTGGTTCCATTACTCTGAATCTGGCCGGAATGGGCTCCATTCCGCTGTCTGAAGTCAAACAAATCAACTGATCCGGTGTCAGACCAGGAGGTATAAGTCATGGCATTTAACACAGGTTTGAGTGGTCTGCGCGCCGCTTCGGTGGATCTGGATGTCACCGGTAACAACATCGCCAACGCCAGTACCGTCGGCTTCAAAAGTAGCAAGGTACAGTTCGGTGATTTGTACGCCAGTGGTTTCCTGAGTGCCGGTACCAATCCGATTGGCGACGGCGTGCGGGTGCAGGACGTAAAGCAGTCATTCGGTCAGGGCAATATCAGCTTCACCGATAACGGCCTGGATATGGCTATCAGTGGTGATGGCTTCTTTATTCTGAATAACGGCGGTGAAATCCGCTATTCCCGGGCTGGCCAGTTCGGGATTGATAAAGAAGGTTATGTTGTTAATAACCAGAATATGCGGGTTCAGGGCTACGTCGCTGACGGTGATGGCAACTTGTCTGGTATCCGTGGTGACCTACAAATTGAAACTGATAATCTGGCTCCCAAGCGAACCACCTTGCTGGAGACAGATGTCAATTTAGATTCACGAGAGTCGGTTTTAGAGCGACAAGTGTCGGTTATGGGTGAGATAGCGGGTCCAGCCTACACCAATAATGGCTTTAACCTCGACCCTAATAATCCACCAGTTACAGCATTCCCTACGGGTACATTTACGGTCTCCTATAATGATGGTTCTGCCGACCGCACAATCAATATTCCCTCTGGACTGTCTGCAAAAGATGTAGCTGCAGCCATTAATGATGAGACCGGGTTAAGTGCCTCTGCTACTACAGAGTTAAATTTGGGTCAGATAGACGATGCCTTTATTCAAAGTGGTAACTTCGATTTCACACTGCAGATCGATGGTTCAGAGGTGTTCGTGGATCTCGGTGGCGTTAACGATGTAGACGGATTGATTAATGCAATTAACGCTAGCCCCAGCGCCAGGAGCTTATTCGCCTCTCTTGATGACAACGGAGAGTTGCAGGTTGTTGACAATAGCGGCAATACACTAACGTATGCATACAGTAATAATTCTACGTCTGTTGGGCCTAATACGGAGTTGGGGACCGTCAGGCCGCAGGCGGATCGCACAGTTGCCAATGTGGTTCCCGGAGGTGATGCGCTTTATGCCAACACTTGGTTGGATCGAACCCTGGAAACCACGAACTCTTTCAATCCTATCGATCAGCGCACGTACAATCACGCCACATCGACTACTATTTACGATAGTCTTGGCAACCCTCACGAGATGACACAGTTTTACGTCAAAGACCCTTCTCCGGGAAATGGGGTCGGTCAGAGCCAGTGGTCGATTTATATCCAGATTGATGGTGAGCTTGTAGCGGGCACGGATCAACAGCCATATACAGCATTGTTTGATCAGGACGGTGTTCTGCAATCTGTAAACGGTGATCCGAATGGTGAGATCATTGTTACAGATTGGGTGCCCAAGGACTCCAATGGTGATCCAAATGGGGCCGACGGTCCTCCTTCAGACCCCACCAGTGTCGTTAGTCCAATTCCTGAGCCTGCGACCTCGTCTGCTTTTGTCCTTAGCCTGGGTGATGCGACTCAGTACGGCGCGGCATTCGGTGTGAATGATCAACAGCAAAATGGCTATACTACAGGACGGCTGTCCGGCTTGGATGTGTCTGATCAGGGCGTGATCTTCGCGCGCTACACCAATGGCCAGTCCAAGTCATTGGGGCAGGTTGCTCTAGCTGCGTTCAACAATACTGATGGGCTGTCGCCGGTAGGTGACACGACCTGGGTGGAGACTTTCGAATCTGGCCAGGCGATAATTGGTGCTCCGGATACCGGTACGCTCGGTTCCATCAAGGCCAGCTCCGTAGAGGACTCCAACGTGGATCTCTCGGCAGAGCTGGTGAACCTGATCATTGCCCAGCGCAACTACCAGGCTAACGCCAAAACCATTGAAACCTCCGATGCGGTCACCCAGACCATCATCAACCTCCGATAATTTCGCGCCCTAGCGAACATGGCATGACTCCTGCAGGAAGACCGGAAACAGTCAAAATTCCGGCAGGAGTTTGCCCATGGACAAAGCCCTCTATATTGGAATGTCTGGCGCCAAGCAGAACATGCTGGCCCAGCGTGCCCATGCCAACAACCTGGCTAACGTCAATACCACCGGGTTCAAGAAGGATTTTGCCCAGGCCCGCAGTATGCCCGTGTTCGGTGAGCACCATCCCACCCGCGCCTACGCCATGACCGAGCGGCCCGGCACTGATCTCTCGCCCGGCGCTTTAATGGAGACCGGACGTAAGCTGGATGTGGCGGTAGACGGCGGTGGTTGGCTCGCCGTTCAAAACAATCTGGGCGAAGAGGTATTCACCCGTACCGGTAGCTTACAGGTCGACGTGAACGGACTTGTGCGGCTGGCGAGTGGCGAGCTGGTTCTGGGGAACGGTGGGCCGGTGGCTCTTCCTCCTTTTGGCAATCTTCAGGTTGGCTCGGACGGCACCATCTCCATTGTGCCGGTAGGTGGGCCGCCGGATCAGCTAGTGGAAGTTGACCGACTGAAGCTTGTCAACCCACCGGTAGATGCACTTGAGAAAGGTCTGGATGGGTTCATTCGACGCAAGCCGGATCAGGCTCTTGATGGTCCAGAGCCACCGGATGCAGCCATGCGTGTCGCCACCGGTTTTCTCGAAAGTTCAAACGTGAATGCGGTGGAGGAAATGATCTCCAATCTGCAGTTATCTCGCCAATACGAGATGCAGGTAAAGGTGATGTCGACCGCCAATGAAAATTCCGAGGCTACGGCACGACTGTTGCAGAACCTCTGATAACGATGATCAAACGCCATCGGTTGGCGGAGAGCGGCAAAAGATCGCCGCATCGGCCACCGACGGGCAAGGAGTAAAACCATGCATCCAGCACTTTGGGTCAGTAAAACCGGGTTGAGCGCGCAGGACACCAACATGTCCACCATTTCCAACAACCTGGCCAATGTGAACACCACCGGCTTCAAGCGGGATCGGGCGGTGTTCCAGGATCTGCTGTATCAGATAAACCGTCAGCCCGGCGGGCAGAGCACTGAGAACACGCAGTTGCCCTCTGGCCTGCAGCTCGGGACCGGGGTCCGGATTGTTGGCACTGCCAAGCAATTCAGCCAGGGCAACCTGCAGATCACTGAACAGCCTCTGGATATGGCGGTGAATGGCCGGGGATTCTTTCAGATTCAGATGCCGGACGGACAGATCGCCTATACCCGGGATGGCCAGTTTCAGCTGAACTCTGACGGCGATGTGGTCACACCGGATGGCTTTCCGCTTCAGCCGAATATCAATGTGCCGGAGAACGCCACCAATATCACCATTGGCAAAGATGGGACGGTCACCGCTATTACCGATGACCAGGCTGCGCCCGTCAACCTCGGCCAGATCACCCTGGTGGACTTCATCAACCCGCAGGGCTTGCAGGCCATCGGTAATAATCTGTTCAAGCAGACCAATGCCAGTGGTGATCCGGCTGAAGGTGAAGCCGGACTTGCAGGTCTCGGGTCCATTGAACAGGGCACCATTGAATCCTCCAACGTAGAGGTGGTGGAAGAGCTGGTGAACATGATTACGACCCAGCGTGCCTATGAAATGAACTCCAAGGTGGTTTCGACCACAGACCAGATGCTTCAGTTCATCACCAACAATATTGGTTAAGTCATGAAACGCATTCAACGCAGTTTATACACTGAACGGCTGGCCACCCTGGCATTGGTGGGTGTGCTGATTATGCTGCAGGGATGCACCGCCATGTCTCGCCCCCGGGCGATGCCGGACGATCCGGCCTACGCACCGGTTCGCGCCCAATCCATGATGCAGCGCGACCCGGACTCCGGGGCAATTTACCAGGTGTCGAGAAATTACAACCTGTACGGCGATACCAAGGCACTCAACGTGGGTGACGTGCTTACGGTATTGCTGCAGGAATCCACCAGTGCCAGCAAGAACGCTGAAACCTCCATTACCAAGGATCAGGAACTGAGCATTCCGGAACCGAGCATCTTTGGAAAGACAAATATCGGCTTGAACGCTTCTGCCAATTTTGAGCGGGACTTTGAAGGCTCTGCCGAAGCCGATCAGAGCAACAGCCTGGCTGGCAGTATTACCGTTACGGTCACCGAAGTTCTGCCTAATGGTGTACTCCGGGTTCGGGGCGAGAAGTGGTTGTCCCTGACCAACGGTGATGAGTACATCCGAATGACCGGGCTGGTTCGACCGCAGGATATTCAACCGGATAATACCGTTGCCTCCAACCGTGTTGCAGATGCCCGGTTTGCCTACGGCGGTACCGGTGATTTTGACCAGGCCAACCAGATGGGCTGGCTGGCTCGCTTCTTCAACAGTGAGTGGTGGCCGCTATGATCCGCAAACTGATTGCCGTCTTTGCCCTCACGGCCCTTTGTTCCGCGCCGGTGATGGCCGACCGCCTGAAAGACCTGGCCAAGGTTAAAGGCGTACGCAACAACCAACTGATTGGTTATGGCCTGGTGGTCGGTCTTGATGGTACTGGCGACAAAGCGCCGTTTACCAACCAGACCTTTCGGAACATGATGAACCAGTTCGGCATAACCTTGCCGGATGGTGTGAACCCGAATCTGGCCAATGTGGCGGCGGTAACCGTAAGCGCGACTTTGCCGGCCTTTGCCAAAGCCGGACAGGAGCTGGATATCACAGTTTCGTCTATCGGAAATGCCGATAGCCTGCGTGGCGGAACCTTGCTGATGACACCGCTGAAAGGCGCCGATGGCCAGGTTTATGCCATGGCACAGGGCAGCCTGGTGGTGGGCGGTTTTGGTGCCCAGGGCCAGGATGGTTCCCGGATTACCGTGAATGTACCCAGCGTTGGCCGAATTCCGAACGGCGCAACCATCGAGCGTGAGGTGGAATCGCCGTTCAACCGGGGCGATACCATCACCTTCAACCTGTTGCGTTCCGACTTTACCACGGCCCGCCGTGTGGTTGAGGCGATTAATGGTCGTCTGGGCCCGGACATGGCTTATGCACACGACGCCACGTCTATATCGGTGCGGGCACCCAGGGACCCATCACAGAGAGTCAGTTTTCTATCCATTCTGGAGAACATTGAGGTCGATCCGGCTCAGGAAGCCGCAAGAGTGGTGATCAATAGCCGCACCGGTACCATCGTGGTCGGCCAGAATGTAAAAGTGAGCCCGGCTGCCATTACCCATGGCAACCTGACCGTGACTATTCAGGAAAACCCCGAGGTAGTGCAGCCCAATCCTCTGGCTCAGGGTGATACAGCCGTTCAGCAGAATACCCAGATCGCTGTGACTGAAGACCCGGCGCGGATGTTCCAGTTCGGCCCGGCAACCACACTTAACGAAATTGTTCAGGCAGTAAACCAGGTAGGAGCAGCGCCAGGCGATGTCATGGCGGTGCTTGAAGCACTCAAACAGGCTGGCGCGCTTCGTGCCGAGTTGATTGTGATCTAGGTATCGCCATGCAGGATCCACGACTACAGCAAGCCCAGGTCTACACCGATTTCAGTGGTCTGAATGCACTGAAAACCCAGGCTCGTACCGACAAGCAGGCCGCGCTGGAGCAGGTTGCCAAGCAGTTCGAGAGCCTGTTCCTGTCAGAAATGCTCAAATCCATGCGCAAGGCTGGCGAAGTGTTTGCCGAGGGCAACTACCTGAACAGTAATGAAAGTCAGATGTACCGGGATATGTTCGACAGCCAGATCAGCTTAAGTATGGCCGGTGGTACCGGTACCGGGCTGGCGGAAGCGCTGGTCCGGCAACTGGGTCAACAGATTCCGGGGCTCGGTGAGGATGGAGAGAAACTGGCGGGTCACAAGGGTGTCATTACCGATTACGACCGCAGTATGCCGGCGATTTCCAGAGCGTTGCCGGAGCGAATGGCAGAGGTGGCGGATGTAGCTGCGAAGGTAAAAGCAGAGCCAGCGCAGAAACCCGGCAAGCTGCCGGAGGTATTTGAGTCGCCAGAGCATTTTGTTGAGCAGCTGATGCCGTTCGCAGAGCAGATCGGAAAGGAGACCGGCATTGATCCGCGCCTGATGATTGCCCAGGCGGCGCTCGAAACCGGTTGGGGCAAACACATGATCAAAGGTGATGGTTCGCAGCCGAGTTTCAACCTGTTTGGCATCAAGGCAGACAGTCGTTGGGGCGGTGACGCCGTGAGCATTACCACCACCGAATTCAGGGGTGGCGTGGCCATGAAGGAGCGGGCGGATTTCCGTGCCTATCCGGACTATGAGGCCAGCTTCCGGGATTACGTTGATTTTCTGCAAAGCAACCCCCGTTATCGCGATGTTCTGTCTTCAGCAGATCAGCCGGAAGTATTTGCGGAGAAGCTGCAGGAAGCGGGTTATGCAACCGATCCGGAATACGGAGCCAAGATCCGTCGGATCATGAATCGGGATTCTCTGATGACGCTGTCGATGAACAGTGACAGAGCGAAGGAGTAACAGATCATGGCGGGCTTGATCGGTATTGGTCTGAGTGGGGTGTTGGGGCACCAGGCGGCGCTCAACACCACAGCAAACAACATAACTAACGCAAACACACCGGGTTACAGTCGCCAGGAGGTCCAGTTCGAGACCCAGGAAGGTCGGCGTACAGGTGCAGGGACCATCGGCAGTGGCGTATCCGTCGCTAATATCCGCCGGCTGGCAGATGCCTATCTGAGTCAGCAGTTACGCGAGGACAGCACTCTGTTTGGCGAGCAGAATGCTTTTAACGCCGAACTGACGCGGCTGGATAATCTATTGGGCGGTGAAGACACCGGCCTGAACAAAGCGCTGAACAACTTCTTCTCGGCCATGCAGAATGCGGCGGAAGACCCGACCTCGTTGCCACAACGCCAGTTAGTGCTGAGCGAAGCCCAGCAACTGGTGAATCGCTTTCAAGGTTTGAACCAGGAGTTCATCCAGCAGCGCGAATCGGTAAAAACCCAGATGCAGCAGGGCGTGAAAGATGCCAATACTCTGCTGAAGAGTATCGCTGAACTGAACCTGGCTATTTCTGAATCTCCGGGCCTGGCCCAGGGCAAGGAGCCCCTGGAGCTGATGGATAAGCGGGACGAGAAGTTGCGCCAGTTGTCTGAGCTGGTGAGCATTCGGGTAACGGAGGTTGAAGGCAGCCAGGTGAATGTGTCCCTGTCTAACGGTCTGGCTTTGGTTACCGGCGCCAACGCCGCAGAATTTGCGACCCGAAGCAGTGCGGAAGATCCCACGCGGCTGGAATTTACGCTCTCCAGTGGTGGGCGCACCCTGCTGGTGGATGAACAGATTCAGGGCGGAAAACTGGGTGGCTTGCGTGCCTTTGATGAAATGGCCCTGAAGCCCGCCTTCGATGAGCTCGGCCGGCTGGCGATTGCCATCTCCTCGGCCATAAACCATCAGCATGAGATCGGGATGGACCTGGAGGGCGATCTGGGGAGCAATTTCTTTACCGATGTAAATGCTCTGGAACTTCAGCGCAGTCGGGTGATTCCAAACGCCAATAATGCAGAGCCCCAGAATGGCCGTTTGGCGGTTGAAATCACTGACAGCAGCAATCTACCTGCCGGTACCTGGTCACTTCAGTTCAGTGGTGACGGTCGCAATTTTGAGTTGATCAATACTGCGACAGGGGACACTGTCAACCAGGGGCGATTGCCGGACCCGGTGCAATCCGAAATCACAATGCCGGGATTTAATATCCGCATTGACGGAGGAGAATTCAATGCCGGTGACAAGTACCTGATTCAGCCCAGCAGAAATGCGGCGGAGAACATCAAGCTGAATGTTCGGCGTGAGGAAGATCTTGCTTTTGCCAGTCCGATCAGGGCAAGCGGCAGTGACGACAACCTAGGCACTGCCGAGATTGGCCAGGGCAATATGCTGAATGTTCGTAACCCGAATACGGGAGCCTTGTTGCCAGGGTTTCAGAGTCGGGGGGAGCTGAGCAATGGCCCCCTGAATATCGAGTTCACGAATTACGATGCGGCAACGGGCACTTACGATTACGAGATCACGGATACCCCGGGTAATAACGTTCTCGAAACCGGCAATTATGATCCGAAAAAGGTCAACGTGTTTTTTAGTGATGACCCCAGCGATGGCAGCCGCTACCAGGGCTTTCAGTTCGAAATGACTGGAGAGCCTGCAGTTGGCGATGAGTTTACCATCGATTTCAATAAGAACGGCGTTTCAGACAACCGCAACGCTGAGCTTCTGGCCGCGCTGGGTACAAAAAATACGCTCAATGGCGGTTCCCAGAACTTTACCGAGGGCTACGCTGGCCTGGTCGAGGATATCGGCGTGAAAACCCGCCAGAGCCAGCTGGATAAAGACGCCGGGGCAACGCTGCTGGAGCAGTCTACCAATCAGCGGGAGTCTGTCTCGGGCGTTAACCTGGACGAAGAGGCCGGCAAATTGATTCAGTACCAGGCAGCCTACAACGCATCGGCCCAGGTGATGTCTGTGGCGCAGGATCTTTTTAACACGTTGCTGCAGAGCTTCCGTTAAGGCGAGGTGATGTCACATGATCAGAATTTCATCACAACAGATTTTTTTCGGCGGCATCAACCGTCTGCAGGACATCAACAGCAACCTGGTTAACACCCAGCAGCAGATCTCTACCGGTAAGAAAGTAAACAAACCGTCGGATGATCCAGTGGCGGCCGCCCGTATTCTGAAGCTTGACCAGGAGCTTCAGCGCTCGGAAACCTACGGCCGGAATGCCAATCTGGCCGATAACCGGCTGAAGCAGGAAGAAAGCACACTCGCCAGCGCTGTGGACATTATCCAGAGGGTGAGGGAGCTGACGGTTCAGGCCGGTAATGGTTCTCTGTCTGCAAATGATCGGCAGTCCATCTCGGCGGAGCTCAAGGAACGTCTTGGCCAGCTCGCCAATATTGCCAATACCCGGGATGCATCCGGGGAGTATATCTTCAGTGGCTTCCAGGGCAGTACGCCTGCATTTGCCAAAAATGATGAAGGCAAATGGGTGTATCAAGGCGATGAGGGGCAGCGGGTATTGGAGATTGATGATGGTGTGACCGTGCCTATTAGCGACCACGGCAAAGGGATCTTTGTGGATGTTCCTAAGTCAATCTCTGTAACTAGCGATGACAATGGATCTGACAATGGTGTTTCCGCCTCTGGTTACATCTCTGGGCTTGAATTGGTCGCCCCGAATGATTTAACGAATTCATTTATTGGAGCCACGCCGTCTGTCCCCGATGACCTGACCGTTTCGGTTGTGAATTTAGATGGTGACCTTAGAATTACAGGGCCGAATGGTTCTCCTGATTTAACTCCAACACCTCCACCTAGGGTTGGTGAAGAGTTTCAAGTGGCCGGTATAAAAATGACGGTCAATGATGCTGTTTATGATCCAAATGGAATTGATCCGGTTACAGGTTTACCAACGGGAGCAGGAGATACTTTCACGATAGGGGTAAATGATAAACAATCCATCTTCGGCACCATCGAGAACCTGATTGCCGGCCTGGACGGAATTTCCAAAACAACGCCCAAGAGCAGTGCCGAGTACGATGCGCTGATCGCTGAAACCCTGGTCAATCTCGATAATGCCCAGGAGTCAATCATTCTCAAGCAAACCGAGCTTGGTGGCCGGCTCAACGCAGTGGAGTCCACCACCGCGTTTCTTGAGGATTCGGAACTCTACACCAAAGAGATTCGTTCCCAGCTACAGGATGTCGACTACGCCGAGGCCATCAGCAACCTCAGTTTCCAGAGCTTCGTATTGCAGGCCGCTCAGCAGTCGTTTGCGCAGGTTTCTCAGCTGTCCCTGTTCGATCGACTCTAATTCACTGTGCCGGCGGGTGATTTTTGCCTGCCGGCTGGTTGCTTTCGGGCTCTGGCTCAGTATAATCCCTCCCACTCTCCGATGGCGGCGTGGTGAAATTGGTAGACACGACGGATTCAAAATCCGTTGGGGTAAAACCCGTGGCGGTTCGAGTCCGCCCGCCGCTACCACTTATAGGCCGCAACCTGCGGCATCGTGAATAGCCCGGCCCATGAACGTCTCCGATTTTCATTTTGATCTGCCGGACGAGCTTATCGCCCGTTATCCGCTTAAAGAACGCAGTGCTTCACGCCTGCTCAGCCTTGACGGCCTTTCCGGCCAGACCACTCCTCTGAAGTTTACTGACCTTCCGGACCTGCTCCAGCCCGGGGACCTCCTGGTATTCAACAATACCCGTGTTATTCCGGCCCGGTTGTTTGGCCAGAAGGAAACCGGTGGCAAAGTTGAAATACTGGTTGAGCGTTTACTGGGTGAAAAGGAATTGCTTGCCCATACCCGTTCTTCCAAATCTCCCAAGGAAGGCCAGCGACTATTGCTGGAAGATGGAACCGCACTGCGAATGCTGGCGCGGGAGGATGCGCTCTTTCATTTCGTCTATGAAGGGGATGAGGCGTTTCTGGATGTGCTCGAGCGTATCGGTCACATGCCTTTACCGCCTTACATGGAACGGGAAGATGAGCAGTCGGATCGTGAGCGCTATCAGACCGTCTATGCCAAGGAGGCGGGCGCCGTGGCTGCACCCACTGCCGGGCTGCACTTTGATGATGTCGTGCTGTCTGCCCTGAAAGCGAAGGGCATTGAGTTTGCATACGTTACGTTGCACGTTGGCGCTGGCACCTTTCAGCCGGTACGGGTCGACAAGATCGAAGATCATGTCATGCACAGTGAAATCGCCCATGTGCCGGAAGAGACGGTAAAGGCCGTTAATCAGGCCCGCGCTCGGGGTGGCCGGGTCGTTGCCGTGGGTACCACTTCCGTCCGCTCTCTGGAGTCGGCCAGCCGGGCAGGGCGTTTGCAGGAGTTCCGGGGCGATACGGATATCTTCATCTACCCTGGTTACCGTTTCCAGACCGTGGACGCCATGATCACCAACTTCCATTTGCCGGAGTCCACACTGATCATGCTGGTCAGTGCGTTTGCAGGCTATAACAACATCATGTCTGCGTATCGCGAGGCGGTGGAGCAAAAGTACCGGTTTTTCAGCTACGGCGATGCCATGTTTCTTACCGCGCAGGAGCCCAGCCGGGGCATGATGCTGGGAACGGATTCCGCCGAGTCACATCAAACCGAATCCCGTGGAGAATCACAGTGAGTGAATCCTGTTTTATGTCCTTCGAGAAACTCGGAGAAGATGGCAAGGCCCGTCGTGGCCGACTGACCTTTCCCCGAGGCGTGGTGGAGACTCCGGCATTCATGCCGGTTGGCACCTATGGCACTGTTAAGGGAATGCTGCCCCGAGACATCGAGGAAATCGGTGCCCATATTATTCTGGGCAATACATTTCACCTGATGCTGCGACCCGGCACAGAGGTAGTGAAAGCCCACGGCGATCTGCACGACTTCACCCAGTGGCAGGGGCCAATTCTGACGGATTCCGGCGGTTTCCAGGTTTTCAGTCTGGGCGAGATGCGCAAGATTACCGAGCAGGGTGTGACTTTCCGGTCTCCGGTTGATGGCTCCAAAGTCGAGCTGTCACCGGAAATCGCGATTCAGGTTCAGCGTGATCTGGGCTCTGACATCGTGATGATTTTCGACGAATGCACGCCGTACCCGGCAACGGAAAAGCAGGCGAAAGAGTCCATGGAGCTCTCGCTGCGCTGGGCCGAGCGCAGTAAGAGAGCCCATGAGGGCAATCCGGCAGCGCTGTTTGGCATCGTGCAGGGCGGCATGTATGAGTCGCTCCGGGACCAGTCCCTGGAGGGTCTGGAAAAGATTGGTTTCGATGGCTATGCCATTGGCGGCCTGTCGGTGGGCGAGCCGAAAGAAGACATGATCCGGATCCTGGATCACCTGCCGCCGAAGATGCCGGAAGACAAGCCACGCTACCTGATGGGCGTTGGTCGCCCTGAGGATATCGTTGAGGCGGTGCGCCGCGGTGTCGATATGTTCGACTGTGTGATGCCAACCCGTAATGCACGCAATGGCTATCTGTTTACCTCCACCGGTATTGTCAAAATCCGCAATGCCAAAAACCGTCACGACACCGGACCGCTGGACGAGCGTTGTGACTGCTATACCTGTAAGCATTTTTCCAAGAGCTACCTGCATCATCTTGATAAGTGCGGAGAAATGCTCGGGTCGCAGCTCAATACCATTCATAACCTGAGGTTCTATCAGAACCTGATGAGTGGATTGCGTGGGGCCATTGAAGCAGGTACATTGTCGGACTTTGTAAGCGAATTCTATGCCTTACGGGGTGAAACCGTTCCGCCTCTGGGCGATTCCTGAACAAATTTTGCTTTAAATCTGTCAATAAACGGAGAACCTGAATGAAATCAGTCAAATTGCTCATCGCTGGCCTGCTGTCTCTGATGCCTGCTCTGGCCTCGGCTCAGGAAGCGGGCGCTCAGGGAATGAGCGTGATGGGTCAGATCATCTTCTTCGCCGGCTTCATCCTGATTTTCTATTTCCTGATCTGGCGTCCGCAGTCCAAGCGTGCAAAAGAGCACAAGGCGCTGATGTCCGGCCTTAACAAGGGTGATGAAGTGGTTACCTCTGGTGGCGTCGCTGGCAAGATTACCAAAGTAACCGACGACTTCATTGTTCTGGAAGTTGCAGATAACGTTGAAATGAAGGTTCAGAAAGTTGCCGTTGCTGCGGCTCTGCCGAAAGGCACTCTCAAGGACATCTGAGCTGGTTTCCAGGCGCATCCAAGATGCGCCTGTTCATTTTCTGACTGGCTGAAACACCAAGACCGGCACGTCTGCCGGCTCGAAGGATTCTCATGCTGAACAAGTATCCTCTCTGGAAAAACCTGGTCATCGTGTTTGCACTGGTGATTGGTTTTATCTACGCCTTACCGAACTTTTTCCCTGACGATTACGCTATCCAGATCACCGGCGCCCGTGGCAGCACTGAAGTTGAGCAGCGAGTGCTTGATCGCGCCCTTGCCAAGCTTGAGCAGGAAGGTATCGAAGTAAAATCAAGCCTGTTGGAAGAGCGTGACGCGCTGATCCGCCTCACCAGCTCCGATGACCAGCTGCGGGCGCGCCCCGCTGTTCAGGCGGCTCTTGGCAACGAATACCTGGTGGCCCTGAATATGGCGCCGTCAACGCCAGGCTGGCTGCGTAGCCTTGGAGCAGGCCCAATGAAACTGGGGCTGGATTTACGTGGTGGTGTTCACTTCCTGTTGGAGGTGGATATGGAAACGGCTTTGAACCAGCGTCTGGAAGCGTTGTCTGGTCAGATCAAGCGAGAGCTGAGGGAAGAGCGCATCCGCTACCGCGGTGGCGACATTGAGGATCAGGCCCGCATTGTACTGAGCTTCCGTGACGAAGCTGCACGTAGCGAGGCGTTTGAGCTGGTTCGCGATCAGTACAACGAATTCCTGTTGGATGAGACAACAGAAGGTGAAGAGTTTCTGCTGACGCTGACGTTGTCCGAAGCGGAAGTTCGGAACATCCAGGAATACGCTCTTGAACAGAACCTGACCACCATCCGCAACCGGGTGAATGAACTTGGCGTGGCCGAGCCGCTGGTTCAGCGTCAGGGGGCAGACCGCATTATTGTAGAACTGCCAGGTGTGCAGGATACCGCTCAGGCCAAGCGTGTACTTGGCGCGACGGCTAACCTGGAATTCCGGATGGAAGCTCGGCAGGATGCGCCGTCCGCCGAGACCGAACAGTTTCCTTTCCGGGATAATCCACAGCGTACCGCTCGTCTTGAGCGGGATGTGATTGCCACTGGTAACAACGTTGCCAATGCCCAGCAGGCGTTCGATGAGAATGGCCAGCCGCAGGTCAATATCACCATGGACTCCGTTGGTGGTGACCTGATGAATCGGGCGACACGCAATAGCATCGGCCGCCGTATGGCAGTGTTGTTCATTGAATACCGCACCGAAACCGAGACCCGGGAAGTTAACGGAGAAATCGTTGAAACTGAAAACCGGGTCGTGGAAAAAGGCATTATCAGCCTGGCGACAGTGCAGTCAGCGCTGGGGAGCAGCTTCCGGATTACTGGTCTGGATTCCATCCCCGAAGCGGCTGAGCTCGCACTGCTGCTGAGGGCCGGTGCTCTGGCTGCGCCCATGTACTTTGTGCAGGAGCGCACCATTGGGCCAAGCTTGGGCCAGAAGAATATCGACGCCGGTATGATGTCGGTGATGCTCGGCTTCGGACTGGTCTTGCTGTACATGCTGGTGTTCTATCGCGGCTTCGGGTTGGTGGCCAATGTTGCGCTAACGCTGAACCTGATGTTGCTGGTTGCATGCATGTCAATCCTATCTGCCACGCTGACCTTGCCGGGTATCGCGGGTATCGTTCTGACGGTGGGTATGGCCGTTGATGCGAACGTTCTGATCTTTGAGCGTATCAAGGAAGAACTGAAGGCGGGGGTGCCGCCACAAAGCGCCATTAATGCCGGTTATGGTCGCGCCTTTGTGTCGATTTTCGATGCCAATATTACAACCCTTCTGGTTGCCGTCATTCTGTTTGCCATGGGCTCCGGACCGGTGAAGGGCTTCGCGGTTACCCTGTGCATCGGTATTCTGACTTCCATGTTCTCGGGCCTGATGGTGAGCCGCGGCATAGTGAATCTGGTTTATGGCGGTCGCAGGGTCGAGAAATTGTCCATCGGGGGGAAGCTTGAAAATGCCTGATATGGAAAAGCAGCCGTTTGATTTCATGGGCTTGCGGAAGATAGCTTCCGTACTTTCTATTGTTTTGGTGGTGGCCTCCATTGCGCTGTTGGGGGTGCGTGGCCTGAATCTGGGTATGGACTTTACCGGGGGAACCTCGGTGGAGCTCGAATACGCTGAAGCTCCTAGCCTGGACGGAATCAGAAACACCCTTACCGAGGCGGGGTATGAGCAGTTTGCGGTTCAGAATTTCGGGGCCGATACCACGGTACTGATTCGGATGGCAGAAGCCGGGAATGACGAACTGGCGCTTGAAGTGGCCGGCGTGCTGGCGGCGGACGGTGCAGACCTTGAGTTGGTCAGTTCTGAGTTTGTCGGGTCGCAGGTGGGCGAAGAGCTGAAAGAGGACAGCGGCCTGGGGCTGCTGATCGCGCTTGCGGTGGTTCTGATTTACGTGGGTATGCGCTTTCAGTTCAAGTTTGGTATCGCCTCGGTGATTCCTCTGGCGCACGACGTGATCATTGTGCTGGGCGTGTTCGCGCTGTTTCAGTGGACCTTCGATCTGACAGTGCTGGCGGCGTTGCTGGCGGTTATCGGGTATTCCCTGAACGACACCATTGTTGTGGCTGACCGTATACGGGAGAACTTCCGTAAGATGCGCGTGGGTGAGCCTTGGAACATCATCAACCAGTCTATCCACGAGACCATTACTCGAACCATTAACACTTCCGGTACTACCCTGGTTGTGTTGCTGGCGCTGTATTTCCTCGGTGGCGAAGCGATCAATAACTTCGCGCTTGCCCTGATTATCGGTGTCGTTGTCGGTACCTATTCGTCCATCTACGTGTCCGCGAATATGTTGATGGTGATGGGCGTGACCCGCGAAGATCTGATGGTCCCCGCGAAAGAGGGTACCGGTGAGGAAGAAGAGGAGCAGCCGCCGGAGTGGTTGAACCGGATGTAAGCTCCGGGTCTTTTCCAGGCCACAAAAAAAACCGCCATCCGTGAGGAGTGGCGGTTTTTTTGCGGTTCGGCTTTTCTTAACGCGGCAGTCGACCCCGGAAGGGGTGCAGCGTTTTGAGCAGTTCCCGGAACAGCTTTGGATTGGCGACGACCAGTTGCTTGGCTGCGCCAACGGCGGGGTTGCCGGAGAAGTCGCCGGTCAGGGCGCCAGACTCCATGGCCAGTGTTACGCCCAGATCAAAATCTGCTGCCTGTGGTCGGAAGATCACGGCCGCATCCAGCAGGCCAGCAGACACTCGCGCGATATCCAGTGTGACGCAGCCCGAGGTGCGGAACATGGCGGTGTCGCGAGCCAGGACGGCTGCCATCTCGCCCCAGATCATCGGGTCATCGCCCTGGCGGGCCTGGTCGAGGAGGTTGGTGGCCAGTGCTGCCTTGGCGGGCACTTTTATTTCGGATGTGCGCACGCGGCGGCTGTTCAGAACAGCGCCGTGGCCTCGGCTCGCAGAGTACTCTTCGCCGGTAATCGGGTTAACCAGCAGCAGGTTTTCTGTGCGATTGTTCTTTTTCTGGGCCAGGGCAAGTACAAATTCGGGAATGCCTCGCACAAAATTGTCGCGGCCGAGAACCGGGAATATGTGCCAGCTTTTTTCGTGGTTGCCGGCGTCGGACTCGCCCAGAGGTGCGATCACATGATCCTTGTAGGCCTTTTCCAGTTGTTCGGTGAAGTTGTCGTAAATGGACTGCTCCACTCGCTCCAGTTGCCGATGGCGTTCGGACTCATCCTTACCGTTAGGCTCCTGGCGCTCGAAATGGGCTTTCAGGTAGTCAGATCCCTGGCGGGCAACGCGCAGGGCCATTTTAATTGCTGGTTGCATCTGAGTGTTCATTATCCGGGTGTGTGAAGGCCGGCCATGATAGCAAAAACTGCCCCGCCTTGTACGTTTTTTGGCTTAGCAAAAGCACGGATACCACGGGGTTGCGGCATTTCCGGAGAGCAGGTTGGCCGGTAATTCTGGTATCATGCCGCTCTTTTATCACTTTTCTTGAAGTAACAGGCCCGATGACCATGAACAAGCCCGCGCTGCCGGTGGAAAGCACTGATACCTACCATGATCAGGTTCGCATCGTCCTGGTGGAAACTACCCACTCGGGCAATATCGGCGCCGTCGCCCGCGCCATGAAAAACATGGGGCTTGGAAATCTTTGGCTGGTGAACCCAAAGTCGTTTCCGGACGAAGCCTCCTATGCCCGGGCTTCATCGGCGTCGGATGTGCTGGATCGGGCTCAGGTAGTTTCCAGTCTTGATGAGGCGTTGTCAGACTGTGTCCTGGTAATGGGTACCAGCGCACGCGGGCGGAAGGTCCCCTGGCCCGTTATTTCCCCGCCCCAGGCTGCCGTCACCGCGGCGGAAAACAGTGCTCGTGGTCCAGTCGCCCTGGTGTTCGGGCGTGAGAGCAATGGGTTGTCCAATGAAGAGCTTCAGCGCTGCCATTATCACATCCATATTCCCTCGAACCCGGACTACAGCTCACTGAATCTGGCAATGGCGGTGCAGGTGGTTTGTTATGAATTGAGGATGCATTATCTTCGTGGGCTTGAAGAGGTGGAAAGCAGTCCCTACCTTGAGTCCATGGTCGAACCCGGGGACCGCGGATGGGATGTGCCGCCCGCGACGGTGAATGATGTTGAAGGATTTTTCGGTCATCTCGAGCAGGTATTGCAGGATGTGGATTTTCATCGCCGGGAGAACCCCAGGCAGTTGATGACACGGTTGCGCCGGTTGTTTCAGCGGGCAAAGCTGGACCAGATGGAAATCAATATTCTCCGGGGTATTCTGACATCGGTTCAGAAGGCCGCCGGTGCCCGCGAAGGGTTGGGCAGGAACACGACAGCGGCTGGTGCCGTGGATGAGGGGCAGGAATAACGTCATGTTTGAGCGTTTACGGGAAGATGTAAAAAGCGTATTTCACCGGGATCCGGCGGCGAGGAACACCTTTGAGGTGTTGACCAACTACCCGGGATTGCACGCGCTGTTGTTTCATCGCTTCTCCCACTGGCTGTGGAGCATGGGGCTGAAGTGGCTGGCGCGGACGATTTCTACGCTGGCGAGATGGTTTACCGGTATCGAGATTCATCCTGGCGCAACCATTGGTCGCCGCTTCTTTATTGATCATGGCATGGGTGTGGTGATTGGTGAAACCACGGTGATTGGAGACGATGTCACGCTATACCAGGGTGTGACCCTTGGCGGCACCAGCTGGAACAAGGGCAAGCGGCATCCAACGATCGGTAATGGTGTGGTAGTGGGTGCCGGCGCAAAGATTCTCGGGCCATTTGAGGTGGGTGAGGGTGCGAAGATCGGCTCCAACTCTGTGGTGACCAAGGCGGTTCCGCCTGGGGCAACCGTGGTAGGCATACCGGGCAGGGTCATCGTCAAACGCAAAGGTGAAGACGACGTGCGCCGCAAGGAGATGGAGGAGCGTATGGGTTTCGACGCCTACGGCGTAACCGAGGAAATGCCGGACCCGGTCGCTAGATCGGTCAGGGCATTGCTGGACCACATGCATGCGGTGGATGATCGGATTGAGAATATGTGCAAGGCGCTTCGCAAGGTGAACGCCGAGTATCAGAATGGCGAGCTGCCTCCCTTGCATGATGAGGATTTCGACTGCGTTCGCGATGAGTCTGATGAGCGGGAGCGTGGCTGAATACTTGACTGTTTTAGTTGGTCAATTCATACTCGCTCCAGTGAATCGAGATTCAATCCCATCATTGGGGCTGAGGTTATGAAACTGACCACGAAAGGCCGCTATGCCGTTACGGCAATGCTGGATCTTGCGCTGCATGCAGGGCAGGGGCCGGTGAGTCTGGCGGATATTTCAGCCCGACAGGAAATTTCCCTTTCTTACCTGGAGCAGCTGTTCTCTCGACTGCGCAGGCAGAAATTGGTGGTAAGTGTGCGTGGCCCCGGTGGCGGTTATCGCCTGAGCCGCTCCGCAGATGAGGTTTTCGTGGCCGAAGTGGTCGACGCTGTGAGTGAGTCCCTTGATACTACGCGTTGCGGTAACAAAGGTGACTGCCAGAACGGCGAGAAATGCCTTACCCACCATCTCTGGTCTGATCTCAGTGACCAGATTCATCAATTCCTGAGTGAAATCAGTCTCGGGGATCTGATGCGCAAACACGAAATCCGGCAAGTGGCTGATCGTCAGAACCGCAAGCAGTCTGATGAAAGTGCCGACGCTATCAATACCCAAAGACTGACTGACCAGGCCACGGCCTGATAACCCGACCTCTTTTGCCTATGAAAAAGCCCGTCTATCTGGACTATGCGGCGACGACGCCCGTTGATCCCGCCGTTGCTGAAGACATGATGAAGTACCTGACCCTGGATGGGGTGTTTGGCAATCCGGCTTCCCGTTCTCATGGTTATGGCTGGCAGGCCGAAGCCGCCGTTGAAAATGCTCGTCGACAGGTGGCGGATCTGATCCACGCAGACCCCCGGGAGATTGTCTGGACTTCCGGAGCCACGGAATCTGACAATCTTGCCATCAAGGGTGTGGCGGAGCTACGCGATAATCCCCATATCGTGACATCCCGCATTGAGCACAAGGCTGTCATTGATACCTGTAAGTGGCTGGAGCAGCAGGGCATTGAGGTTACCTGGCTGGAGCCGGGAGTTGATGGCAGGGTGTCCGTTGAGGCTGTCGAATCCGCCCTTCGGGATAATACGGCCCTGGTCAGCCTGATGATGGTCAACAATGAGCTTGGGTCGCTGACCGACATCCGCGCAATCGGCCGGTGCTTGAGAAAGCGTGGCGTGCTGTTTCATGTTGATGCCGCCCAGGCCGCCGGCAAGCTGCCAGTGGATGTTGCGGATCTTGAGGTGGATTTGCTCTCTCTTTCGGCTCACAAGGTTTATGGCCCGAAAGGCGTAGGGGCGCTGTATGTCCGGCGAGCGCCGGAGGTTCGCATTGCAGCACAGATGCATGGCGGTGGACATGAGCGCGGCATGCGATCGGGCACATTGGCGACGCATCAGATCGTGGGCATGGGGCGGGCCTTCGAGCTGGCACGTACCGGGCTTGATGCCGAAATAAGTAAACTGGAACAGATGCGCGCGGCGTTCCTGGACGGGCTTGAGGGGCTTGACGGAGTTCACTTTAATGGCAGTCGGGAACATCGTGTGCCGGGTATTGTCAATCTGTCGTTTGAGGGTGTTGAAGCCGAGTCGTTGATGCTCGGCCTTCGCAACCTTGCGGTGTCCTCGGGCTCCGCCTGCGCTTCAGCAACGGTCGAGCCTTCTTATGTATTGCGAGGAATAGGCGTCAGCGATGAGCTGGCTCACCGGGCGCTCAGGTTCTCCTTTGGCAGGTTCACCACCGAAGAGGAGGTTGCATTTGCCTGTTCCCAGATTATTGAAGTTGTGGAGCGACTTCGCTCGGTGCGGTAGGCAGTTGCACCCTGACTGCGTATAATCCCACCTCTGAATTTTCAACCCTGAACTAACTGGAGAAATACCATGGCAAACGAGCGCACGCTCTCCATTATCAAGCCCGACGCAGTCGCCAAGAACGTGATCGGCGAAATCTACAGCCGTTTCGAGAAGGCGGACCTGAAAATCGTTGCTGCCAAGATGATGCACCTTACTCAGGAGCAGGCTGAGGGCTTTTACGCCGAGCACAAAGAGCGCCCGTTCTTTAATGATCTGGTTGCATTCATGACCTCTGGCCCGGTTGTGGTTCAGGTGCTGGAAGGCGAGGGTGCTATCCTGAAGAATCGTGAGCTGATGGGTGCTACCAACCCTAAAGAAGCGGAAGCTGGCACCATTCGTGCGGATTTTGCTTCCTCCATCGACGCCAACGCTGTCCATGGTTCTGACTCTGCTGCCTCCGCTGAGCGTGAAGTGGCTTATTTCTTCAACGACAACGAAATCTGCCCGCGCGGCTGAGGTTGTTGTTTCAGGGGTGCCCGGCAGGGTGCCCCTGAATTGGTTATCTGATCGAGGTTATGTGATGACGGGCGCCGCCGAAAAAGTCAATCTTCTGGGAATGCCCAAGGCAAAACTGGAGGCGTTTTTTGAAACCCTGGGGGAAAAGCGTTTCCGTGCCCAGCAGGTTCTCCAGTGGATGCATCAGCGCGGTGTTGATGACTTCGATCAAATGACCAATATGAGCAAGTCGCTGCGCGAACAGCTCAAGGAAGTTGCCGAGATTCGTGGCCCCGAGGTCGTCTATGATGAGACATCAAAAGACGGTACCCGGAAATGGGTCATGCGCATGGATAACGGCAACAGCGTTGAAACCGTCCTGATTCCGGATGGCGAGCGTGGAACTCTTTGCGTGTCGTCGCAAATCGGTTGCAGCCTCGACTGTACCTTCTGCTCTACTGGCAAGCGTGGTTTTAACCGTAATCTGACGGCCGCCGAGATCATTGGTCAGGTATGGGTTGCACGACGGGCGTTCATGCCGTTCGATCCCAATGACCGACCTATCACCAACGTGGTGATGATGGGGATGGGCGAGCCCCTGCTTAATTTTGAGAACGTGGTCGATGCCATGAATCTCATGATGGAAGATCTCGCTTACGGCATCTCAAAGCGTCGGGTGACGCTCAGTACATCCGGAGTGGTGCCGGCACTGGATCGTCTCGGCGAAGTTACCGATGTTTCACTGGCCATCTCACTCCATGCACCTAATGATGAATTGAGAAACCAGTTGGTTCCCCTGAACAAGAAATACCCGATTGCCGAACTGCTGGCCGCGACCCGGCGCTACCTTTCACGACTGCCGGACAAGCGCAAAGCCACGATTGAGTACACGGTGATTGAAGGAGTGAATGATCAACCGGAACATGCCCGGGAGCTGGTGGTGTTGTTAAAAGGGTTGCCCTGCAAGATCAACCTGATTCCATTCAATCCGTTTCCGGAAAGTGATTTCCGCCGGCCAAGCATGAACGCAACCCGGAGGTTCCAGACCGTGCTCAACGAGGCCGGTTATGTCACGACGATCCGCACCACCCGCGGAGACGATATCGATGCCGCCTGCGGTCAGTTGGTAGGGCGGGTCGAAGACCGGACGCGCAGAAGCCAACGTTATATCGCAGTACAACAGGTCAACCCCTGATAACCGTCGGGTGGAGACAACAGGAGAAGGTGTTTGTTGATGGCAAAGGACGTTACCGTGAAACTCGTTTCCGCTGTGGTTCTGGTTATCGGGGTCATGTTATCGGGCTGTGTCACCACCACCGATAGCCGGTTCAGCCGTGAAGCCGACCGACAGAAAGCCCTCAACAATTATGTTCAACTGGCGACTGCCTACATTGGTCAGGGGAATCTGGATCGTGCCCGTGACCACCTGGAGCGGGCGTTAGAAATCGACAGCCGAAGCGCACCGGCACTTGCTGCCCGGGGCCTGGTGCTGAGCGCGGAGGGTGAGGAAAGCCTGGCGGAAAAAAGCTTCCGGGATGCCATTGCCTCAGATGGAGACTATACCCGCGGACGAGTGTATTACGGTGCTTTCCTGTATAGCCTCAAACGGTTTGAGGAGGCCCGGGACCAGTTCCGGATAGCCTCACGTGATACGGAGTACAAAGACCGGGGAGCCGTTTTTTATAACCTCGGGCTGACAGAAGAACGGCTTGGGTCGCTGGAATCGGCCGAAGCTGCCTATCGGCGTGCCGTGGAGCTTACGCGGGGCGAAGCCCGCACCCTGTTGTCCCTCTCTCGGGTGCTGGTTGAGCAGGATAACTTTTCTCAGGCCTCTCGATACTACAGCCGTCTTCAGACCATGATACAGCGCAATACCCGGTTGACGCATTCACCGGAGAGTCTGTATACCGGTATCCGGATTGCCCGGCATTTCCAGGATAGGGATCAGGAAGCGAGCCTGGCACTATTGCTCAGAAACGAGTATCCGGAATCTGTCGAATATCAACAATATAAGGTACTGATTGCCAATGACCGGTGAGGAGCAGTCACAGCCAGCTTCCGAGGCCTCGGTTGGCCAGCAGCTAAGGCGCGCCCGGGAAAAGCTCGGGCTCAGCGTTTCAGACATTGCAGATCAGCAACACCTGCGCCCTTCGGTAATCCAGTCCATCGAGGAAGGTGATTACAGCAAGGTTGATACCGAGTTGTTTCTCAAAGGGTATGTTCGAACCTATGCCCGCCAGGTGCAACTGAATGCAGACGCCCTGATTGCAGCGCTCGACTCGGAACTTGAGCCCCTGCGTCAGCAGCGGGAGCAGGAGCACCAGTCCAATCCTCTGGTTGATATCGAGCGCAAGAAAAAACGAAAGCGGCAGATTGCCAAACTGGTTGTTTTGCTGGCATTCCTCGGGGTAGTTGGCTTTCTGGCGTATAGCTATCTCGTAAAACCGGTGTCGGAGCCGGTTCAAAGTAATGCCGACGGTATCTCGGAGTCTCTGGAAGCACGGAGTGGCGAGGCCGTTAGCGATGCCAGTGCTGGACCGGAAGATGCGCCCTCCGTTATCGAAGAGGCTGAACAGCCGGCCGAACCGGAACAGATGGATTCAGGCACCAGTTCAGTCGGAAACGTTGAAACAGAGAATGGCGCTGTGACGGATACTGAAGCTCTGAGCGAACCGACCGAGAGTGGAAGCTTCGGCCAGGAAGAGTTGCTGTCAGAGCAGCCTTCGGTGGAACAGCCGCCTGTTGTTGCGCAATCCCCGGATCCCGCTCTGACTGAGTCTGAAGTGATGGAGGCCCCGGTTGAAACCGTGAGGTTGGCCATGACGTTCAGTGACGACTGCTGGATTCAGGTCACAGATGGTGCGGGCAATCGACTGGCCAGTGCGTTACGCCGAGAGGGCGATGCCCTGGACGTGAGCGGACAGCCACCGCTCAGAGTTGTGGTGGGCGCCATGAGCGCGGTGGAGTCCCTGGAATTCCAGGGCGAACCGATGGATCTTGGTAATTTTCGCGTCGTAAACAATCGGTCAGAGTTTACGCTCGAGCCCTGAGCAGAATTTTCTTCCCAAAGATTTCTGGTTGAATCCCATGAAACAAGAGTCTCCGATCAAAAGACGTAAATCCCGTCAGATCATGGTAGGTAATGTTCCCGTTGGCGGCGATGCGCCCATTGCGGTGCAGAGCATGACCAATACCAATACCTGCGATGTAGACGCAACAGTCACACAGATCAAGGCTATCCAGGAGGCCGGAGCTGATATCGTACGGGTGTCGGTTCCGTCCATGGAGGCGGCTGAGGCCTTTGGCAAGATTCGCCAGCAGGTCTCGTTACCGTTGGTGGCCGATATCCATTTTGACTACAAGATAGCGCTCCGAGTTGCAGAGCTTGGTGTGGACTGCCTGCGCATCAATCCCGGTAACATTGGCCGGGACGATCGGGTCAGTGCGGTAATCAGTGCTGCCCGGGACCGCAACATTCCGATCAGGATCGGCGTAAACGCGGGTTCACTGGAAAAAGCGCTTCAACGCAAATACGGCGAGCCCACGCCGGAAGCGCTGGTAGAGTCGGCCATGCGTCATATCGACATCCTGGACAAACACGATTTTCAGGACTTCAAGGTCAGCCTGAAAGCGTCTGAAGTGTTCATGACCGTCGCGGCCTACCGCCTTATCGCCTCCCAGATTGAGCAACCGCTGCACCTGGGTATCACTGAGGCCGGTGGATTTCGCTCTGGTACGGTCAAGTCCTCCATTGGCCTGGGCATGCTGTTGATGGATGGCATTGGGGACACCATTCGGGTTTCCCTTGCCGCCGACCCGGTTCAGGAAATCAAAGTCGGCTTCGACATTCTCAAAAGTCTTCGGTTACGCAGCCGCGGCATTAACTTTATAGCCTGCCCAAGCTGTTCCCGTCAGAACTTTGATGTTATCCAGACCATGAATGATCTGGAGGCCCGGCTAGAGGATGTGAACACCTCCATGGATGTGGCCATTATTGGCTGTATTGTTAATGGTCCCGGTGAGGCAAAAGTAGCGGATATCGGTCTGACCGGTGGCACACCGAAAAATCTGTTCTATATGGCCGGAAAGCCAAACCAGAAGCTGGACAACGCGACGCTGGTGGACGACCTTGAACGCCTGATTCGCGAGGAAGTGTCACGGCGCGAGGACCAGGACAGCGCAGTCATCGCCAAGTCCTCAGACTGATCAGAACCGATTTCAGAAACCTATCAGGATATTATTTTGGCAAAGATTCAGGCAATCCGGGGGATGAACGATATTCTCCCGGACCAGACACCGGTCTGGCAGTACGTTGAATCCACCGTTCGACGGGTTCTCGGGCAGTACGGCTATCAGGAAATCCGTATGCCAGTGGTCGAACATACCGAGTTGTTCAAACGATCGATCGGTGAAGTCACTGACATCGTCGAAAAAGAGATGTATACCTTCGAAGACCGCAACGGCGATAGCCTTACACTGCGGCCCGAAGGTACGGCCGGGTGCGTGCGTGCAGCGGAAGAGCATGGGCTGCTCTTTAATCAGACCCGGCGGCTTTGGTACACCGGTCCGATGTTCCGGCATGAGCGGCCACAGAAAGGCCGTTACCGCCAGTTTCATCAGATTGGTGTGGAATGCTTCGGTATGGCCGGCCCTGACATTGATGCTGAGCTGTTGATCCTGACGGCGCGCCTGTGGAGCGCCCTGGGGTTGTCCGACCATGCCAGACTCGAGATCAACTCCATCGGTACCAGCGACTCCCGGAAAGTCTACCGTCAGGCCCTGGTTGCCTATCTGGAGCAATATCAGGATAAGCTCGACGATGACAGCAAACGCCGGTTAACCACGAATCCTTTGCGGATACTGGACAGCAAGGATCCGGCCACGCGGGAGATTTTGCAGGGCGCACCGAGCCTGGACGACTATCTGGATGATGAATCGCGCCAGCATTTTGAACAACTGAAAGCGATGCTGGATGCGGCGGGCGTTGCCTACACGGTAAACCCGGCCCTGGTGCGCGGACTGGACTATTACGGCAAAACCGTGTTCGAGTGGATTACCGACAGCCTGGGTGCCCAAGGCACGATCTGTGCCGGTGGCCGTTACGATGGTCTGGTGGAGCAACTTGGAGGCAAACCCACCGTAGCGGTGGGCTTCGCCATGGGGCTGGAGCGACTGATTCTGTTACTGGAAACCCTGGAACTGGTCCCCGAACATGTGAACAATCAAGCCGATGTTTACGTTACAGCCATGGGGGACCAGGCAATAGCACCGGCGATGGCGTTGGCAGAAACGCTACGAAGTGAATTGCCGGGCCGGATTGTCGTCTCACACTGCGGTGGCGGCAGCTTCAAGAGTCAGATGAAAAAGGCAGACCGCAGTGGCGCACGCTTTGCGGTGATTCTGGGTGAAAACGAAGTCGCTCAGGCCACGGCGGGGCTTAAACCGTTACGTGACGATCAGCCCCAGCAGGAAATCGCTCAGGCAGACCTGGCAGCTGTGCTTGCCGGTTTGTTGTAAGCAGAGTCTATATAAACAGGCAGTTTTAACGAATAACAGGAGTTTTCATGGCGGAGTTGCGCACCGAAGAAGAACAGGTTCAGGCAATCAAGGACTGGTGGAAAAATAACGGAAGCTCGCTGCTCATCGGTATTGGTGCGGCTCTGGCCATCGTCTTCGGATGGCAGGCCTGGCAGAACCATCAGGCGCAACAACGCGCCGAAGCCGCTAATCAGTTTGCCAACCTGCTGAACGCGTTCTCCTCTGCAGATGATGAGTCGGCCGACACTGTAGGTTTTGTGGCGGAGACACTGCGAGACGAACACGGCGACAGCGCCTATGCCATCTATGGCAATCTGGTTCTGGCACGGCAGCAGATGGTTGAAGGTGAGGATCCCGCGGCCGCTGTTGAATCACTGAACTGGGCGCTGGAGAAATCAGCGGGTCATCCGGCTCTGGAGCTGGTGATTCGTAACCGTCTTGCCCGAGCCCAGTTTGCCGCTGGCGAACACGATGCCGCGCTTGCCACTCTGGACAATGCAGTAGACGCCGATGCCTTTGCGGCCATCTTCTCCGAGCTGAGAGGCGATGTTCTGTTGGCCAAGGGCGACCGGGAAGGTGCGCGTGAGGCGTACCTGGCGGCACGTGAGCAGAGCCAGCAGGGTCGTAGCGGTGTTCTTGAACTGAAGCTGTCAGACCTCGGTGTCGGGGAGGACGCTTGATGTTCGTTGGGCGCGCGCTCAAGGTCGGGGTTGGCTCCGTTTTTTGTGGTCTATTGGTCGGAATCTCCGGGTGCAGTAGTACAGACACTTTTGAGCAACCTGCTCCGGTGCCTGAAATCAGCGAAACCGTTGAACTGGATACGGTATGGAGTATGTCTGTTGGCGATGGTCATGACGATCAGCTGCTTCAGATCGCGCCTCTTTACGCCGGCGACGTGATTTACGCCGCTTCCGCTGACGGGATTGTTGCGACGGTCAGGCCGGCGGATGGTGAGGTCGTCTGGCAGAAAGACTACGATGAACAGTTTTTCGCCGGACCGGGCGCTGATGCCCGGCATCTTTACATGGTCACCCGGGATGCGGAACTGGTGGCCGTGTCCTCGGAAGACGGTGCCGAGACCTGGCGGGTACCTCTGCCCACCGAGGTGCTGGCTGCGCCTCAATCCAACGGTAACCTCGTGGTGGTACAAACCACCGATGGCCGTGTGATTGCCCACGACGCAGCGACCGGAGAACGCCGCTGGCAATACGAGGCTCAAGTACCGGTGCTGACCGTGCGCACCGCAGCTGCACCGTTGGTGGGCGGCGACATTGTGATCTCCTCGTTTGCCAACGGTCGTGTCATTGCACTCACCGCCTCGGACGGGCAGCCAGTGTGGCAGTATGAGGTCGGTCAGCCCCAGGGTCGTACCGAACTGGAACGCCTGGTGGATATCGGCGGCCAGCCGCTGGTTCTGGATTCGGCCATTATGGTCGTCGGTTATCAGGGTAAGCTGGCACTGGTGGATATTCGTTCCGGGCAGGAAATCTGGAGCCGCCGGGCATCTAGCTTCTACTCGCCTGCGATTGGTAACGGCAATATCTTTCTGTCCTCCGCCAATGGCGATATCGTAGCGCTCCGTGGCAGCAACCGGCGAGAGCTTTGGGTTCAGGATAGCCTGTCCTGGCGCCAGCTGACCCGGCCGGCTGTCTCCGGTGATTACCTCGTGGTAGGCGACTTTGAAGGCTACCTGCACGTGCTGTCGACCTCCGATGGCAGTCTGCAGGGCCAGCGTGAGTTCGATAGTGACGGTATCCGCGTACCAGTTCAGGTGATCGAAGATGGTAACCTGCTGGTTTATGGAAATGGCGGAAAGATGGCCGTCCTGAGAATTGAACAGGACGACTGAGTACGCCCCGACAAGTTTATGCCCGGCCCAGGCTTCAGCCTGCGTGCCGGGTTTCTGGTTTCTTGAATAGCAGATCAATATGACCCCAGTTATCGCCCTTGTAGGCCGCCCCAACGTTGGTAAGTCCACGTTGTTTAACCAGATGACCCGCTCCAGGGATGCTCTCGTAGCGGACTTCCCCGGGCTGACCCGGGACCGTAAATACGGTGAGGGCAACTACGAAGGCCAGAAGTTCATCGTTATCGATACGGGCGGCCTGACCGGTGACGAAGCCGGTATTGACGCCGAAATGGCTCGGCAGTCAATGCAGGCGGTAGAAGAAGCGGACATTGTCCTGTTTCTTGTGGACGGTCGGGCAGGACTGACCGCCGGCGATGAAATGATCGCGGATTATCTGCGCAAATCGGGCAAACAGGCTCATCTGGTGGTTAACAAGACCGATGGCCAGGATCCGGACGTGGCGGCAGCGGACTTCTACAGTCTGGGGTTTGAATCCACGTTTCTGATTGCGGCGGCCCATAACCGCGGCATCCTGTCTTTGCTGGAAGCGCTGCTGCCGGAACCGGAAAATCCGGAAGACCAGGACCGGGCGGATCGTTACCCGGGTATCCGGATTGGTGTGGTGGGACGGCCGAATGTGGGCAAGTCTACCCTGGTTAACCGCATGCTCGGTGAAGATCGGGTGGTGGTGTACGACATGCCGGGCACTACCCGCGACAGCGTTTACATTCCCTATGAGCGCCAGGGCCATGAGTATACCTTGATTGACACTGCCGGGGTTCGTCGCCGAAAGAATGTTCGCGAGGCGGTGGAGAAGTTCTCCATTATCAAGACACTGCAGGCGATTGATGATGCCCACGTCGTGATTCTGGTGATCGATGCCCGGGAGGGATTGGTAGACCAGGATTTGCACCTGATCGGGTTTGTACTGGATGCAGGCCGCTCATTGGTGATCGCCATCAACAAATGGGACGGCATGGATCCGGAAGACCGTGACCGGGTAAAAGAGCAAGTGGCCAGGCGCCTGGATTTCCTGGATTACGCGGACAAGTATTATATCTCGGCACTGCACGGCACGGGCGTGGGAACCATGTATGAGTCGGTCCAGGCCTGCTATGAATCCGCGATGTCAAAGTGGCCAACCAACCGGTTGACTGCAATCCTTCAGGATGCCGTTGCTCAACATCAGCCGCCGATGGTTCACGGTCGCCGCATCAAGCTGCGATACGCTCACCAGGGTGGCTCCAACCCGCCGGTTGTGGTGGTGCATGGTAATCAGGTGGATTCACTGCCCGGTGCTTACAAGCGTTACCTTGAAAACACCTTCAGAAAGGTGCTGAAAGTCGTGGGCGCGCCGATACGGTTTGAATTCAAGTCAGGCGAAAATCCCTTCGCAACCAAGGTCGACCGTCTGACGCCTCGGCAAAAGGTCAAGAAAGACAACGACCTGAAGAAAGGCCGTCGGATCAAGAAGACCCGGCAGAAAAGCGTTAAACGCTGATCTGCCGGGGCTAGTCCCTGCCAGGAGCCCTGATCAGGCGGCTCCTGCATCGGCGACCTGTTTTGCCTGTACTGCCGTCAGGGCAATGGTGAAGACAATATCTTCCACCAGGGCCCCGCGGGACAGGTCGTTTACCGGTTTTCGCAAGCCCTGGAGCATGGGCCCCACGCTGACGACATTGGCACTGCGCTGCACCGCCTTGTAGGTGGTGTTGCCCGTGTTCAGGTCAGGGAACACAAACACGGTAGCCTTGCCGGCTACCTTGCTGCCCGGGGCTTTGGATTTTGCCACGCTCTCAATGGCCGCGGCATCGTATTGCAGCGGACCGTCAATGAGCAGATCCGGGCGCCGTTCCCGGGCAATGCGGGTGGCTTCGCGAACCTTGTCGACATCCTCACCGCTGCCGGACTCGCCGGTACTGTAGCTGATCATCGCAACCACAGGTTCAATACCAAAGGCTTCGGCAGATTCGGCACTCTGTATGGCAATATCGGCCAGTTCCTCGGCATTCGGGTCTGGGTTGATGGCGCAGTCGCCATATACCAGCACCTGTTGCGGTAACAACATGAAGAACACCGATGACACCACCTTGGCGTTGTCATGGGTCTTGATCAACTGGAGGGCAGGGCGCACGGTGTTGGCCGTGGTATGAATAGCGCCGGATACCAGTCCGTCGGCTTCGTCCATGGCCACCATCATGGTACCCAGAACGACGTTATCCTCCAGCATGGCTTCGGCCATATCCGGTGTCAGGCCTTTATGCTTTCTCAGCTCCACCATGGGTGCCACGTAACGCTCGCGCACCGATTGCGGGTCTATGATTTCCAGATCATTTGGCAGTTCCACGCCCTGGGAGGCGGCGACTGAGCGAATTTCGTGTGGATCACCGATCAGCGCGCAATGAGCGAGGTTACGTTGATGGCAGATAATGGCTGCCTGAATGGTTCTGGGTTCACTGCCTTCTGGCAAGACGATCCGCTTGGCTGCAGCCCGGGCTCTCTCCGATAGCTGATAACGGAATGCCGGAGGCGAGAGCCGACGTTGGCGCTGAACTTTCAGGTGCTCCTGCAGCCACCGGGTGTTGATTCGCCGGGCCACAGATTCCATGGCTTCTTCAATACGCTCCGGATCGTCAATGGGAATGGCTGAAGACAGATTTGCCAAAAGGTGGGCGCTCTCGTAGGTATTGGTTTCCGAGCTCAGCACTGGCAAACCGGTGTCCAGTGCTCGCCGACACAACTCTATAACCCGTTCGTCCGGCATCAGGCCGCCTGTCAGCATCAGTCCGGCAAGCGGGACACCATTGAGGGCGGCAACGGCCGTGGCCACCACAATATCCTCGCGATCACCAGGGGTGACCATCAGAGTGCCTGGCTTGAGGGTGTCGGTCATGTTGCGGATGGATCTGGCGCACACTGATACCCGCTGCACCCGCCGTGAGTGCATTTGCCCTTCGTGCAGTACCGGAACACCAAGCTCTCGCGCCACATCAGAGACCCGGGGTGCCAGCAGTTGGGGTTGCCAGGGAATCTGCGCCAGCAACTGGAAGCGGCCGTTCGCGAATACTTTGCAGGAGGTGTGATAATCGGTTTCAGTGGCTTCACTTGCCGGCGGATGATCCAGTGCCATACCGGACTTCTGTGGTTCTCCCACCTTGTTAAGAATGACCGCAATCACGTCCGGATCCGACGGTGCAGCAAACAGGCGCGAGGAGAAATCCAGGTCATCATCGAGCTCGCTGGCAGTGCAGCTCTTCGGTGTGCTCACCAGGATCACTTCGGAACCGAGATTGCGGGCGACTTCCACGTTCAGCCGCGCGATATAGGCTTCGGTTCTGTCCGGAACCAATCCTTCAATGATGACCACATCCGCTTCGTTGGCGACTTTCTGGTATTCACCGACGACGTTCTCCATCAGCAGGTCGGCTTTGCCGTGGTTCAACAGCTGCTGGGCTTGTTTCAGAGGAATCGGGTCGGGTGGTTCGAGGTGGCTGCGGGCACGCACAAAGGCCACCGAAGAATCTTTGCCGTCGTTATGAAGCGCTTCGCCTCTGTGTACGGACTGACTGAATGGTTTGTAAAAGCCGACGCTCACTCCTTCCCGTTCCAGGGCACGCAGAAGACCAAGGCATACGGATGTCAGGCCTGAGTCAAGAGAGGTTGGGGCTATGAAAAGACTTTTTGCCATGATTGTTCCAGGTTTCATTCTTCGGAGTGTTCGGTGCTGGCAGCGGCCAGGCGGGCGGCTTCTCGGGCAATCACCAGTTCTTCATTTGTGGGAATGACCAGCGCCGGATAACGCGAGTCCGGGGAACTGATGCGGCCATCACTCCAGCGCCCGTGATGCTCGTTGAGGTCCGGATCCAGCTCAATCCCAAGCAGGTGCAGATGTCGGGTTGTGTCCTGGCGAATGCGGGCACTGTTTTCACCGATGCCGCCAGTAAAGACCAGAGCGTCCAGTTTTGTCAGGGACGCGGTCATCGCTCCAATATACCGCGCCAGGCGGAAGCAGAATACGTCAATTGCCAGCTGTGAGGGTTCGTGGCCATGGTCAGCCAGCTCACACAAGGTTCGCATGTCGTTTGTCTGGCCTGAGAGTCCCTGTAATCCGCTTTCTCTATTCAGCATCTCGTGGACGTCACCGGCACTCATACCCCGACTTGCGAGGTAGTCGAACAGCCCGGGATCGACATCCCCGCTGCGGGTGCCCATCACGAGTCCCTCAAGCGGAGTCAGGCCCATGCTGGTATCGACGCTGAGCCCATTCTGGATCGCTGTGATGCTACAACCGTTACCCAGATGGGCAGAGATAATTGAGGTGGTGGCCGGTGTCTTGTCCAGCAGACGAGCGGCCTCGTGTGCCATGAAATAATGACTGGTGCCGTGGAAGCCGTAACGACGCACTCCCCAGTCGCTGTAGAACCGTTCCGGTAGTGCGTATCGGTAAGCGCGCTCGGGCAGGGTCTGATGGTAAGCGGTATCGAATACCGCGATCTGTGGAACGTTCGGGAACAGCGCCTGCATGGCTCGAATGCCCGCGAGGTTTACCGGATTATGCAGGGGGGCCAGCGCTGCGCAGGTTTCAATGGCGGACACTGTTTGATCATCAATCAACGAAGCTTCACGGAAGGTTTCGCCGCCATGCACCACTCGATGGCCAACAGCCTTGGGTTCGCCCGTCATCAGAGCCCGGTCATTAAATGCGTTGACCAGTGCCGCCAGCGCCTGGCTGTGGCTGGCACCGGAAGGTAAGTGAACCGGTGTTTCATCGCCGTTGATGCGGGCAAAGGCATCGGATTGATTAAGTCTTTCCGCCAGGGCGGAGGTGATTTTCTGGTGGTCGTGATCAAACAGGGCGAGTTTCAGTGATGAACTGCCGCAGTTTACGACCAGGATTGAGTCGTCCATGGTTGTGCCGTATTGATTACTTTAGATTGGCCCGCTCATTGGTTTCGAGCCAGTGAATGAAGTCCTGCTCGGGCAGGGGGCGACTATAGAAGTAACCCTGGGAGTAGTCGCAATGCTCCGCTTTCAGGAAGTGAGTCTGGTCCTCTTCCTCAACCCCTTCGGCAACCACTTTCAGGCCTAGGCTGTGGGCCATGTTGATGATCGCGCGGACAAGGGAAGCATCTTCGTTTTCTTTCAGGACATCCTGAACAAATGACTTGTCGATTTTCAGGGTATCGAACGGATAGCTTTTCAGATAGCTGAGTGCCGAATAGCCAGTTCCGAAATCGTCGACCGACAAGCGGATTCCAACTTTGTCGAGTTGTTTGAGGATATCAGCGGTTTCGATGGAATTGTCCAGAATCAGCCGTTCCGTGATTTCCAGTTCCAGCAGTTCCGGCCGTAAATTGCTGTCGTTCAGCGCGCGCATGATGGCGTCGGTAAACCCGGGGTCCCGGAACTGGCGTGGTGATACATTGACGGCAATGCTGATCTCACGCCCGGTCATCGCCTGCCAGCAGTACGCGGCTTGACAGGCTTCCTTGACGACCCATTCGCCGATCGGAATGATCAGGCCGGTTTCCTCGGCCAGCGGAATAAAGCGATCTGGCATCACCATGCCCATGGCCGGATTGTTCCAGCGAAGCAGGGCTTCAGCCGCCACCAGGCCACCACTGGCGGTGTCGACAATGGGCTGGAAATAGAGCTCGAATTCACCCAGCTCCAGGGCCTTGCGCATGTGAGATTCCATTTGCAGACGCTCGTGAGAAACCTCGCTCATCTCCGGAGTAAAACGGGCATAGGCGCTCTTGCCTTTGTGTTTCGCCTCGTACATGGCCGCATCGGCGTGCTGGAGCAGGGTGCCGCTGTTATCCGAGTCGTCCGGGAAGGTGGCGATGCCAATACTGGTTGTGACAAACACTTCCTGGCCGCTGAGCATGAACGGCGGTGCGAAGGTTTTCAGAATACGTTCGGCAACCTGGGAAGAGGCGTCCGGCCCGTTCAGCCCCGGCAGCACCACAAGGAACTCATCACCACCCAGCCGCGCAACGGTACTGGTGCCGCGCAGGCAGCTGGAGATCCGGCGTGCGGCTTCAATCAGCAGGGTGTCACCGGCGTCGTGGCCGAGGGTATCGTTGATGTGCTTGAAGTTGTCCAGATCCAGGAACATTACCCCAACCTTGGACTCATCACGCCTTGCCTGGGCCAGCGCCAGTTTCAGGCGGTCCAGCGCAAGCATGCGGTTGGGAAGCCCGGTCAGGATGTCGTAATTCGCTTGCCGCAACAGCTGTTGCTCGTAACGTTTTCGGATGCTGATGTCTTCCCCGAGTATCAGGTAACCGGTGGTTTCACCGTTATTGTCCTTGATAGGGGTGACCACAAGCTGTTCCCAGTAGCGCTCGCCATTTTTCCGTGTGCTATTGACTTCGCCTTGCCAAACGCCCACGCGCTGTACCTGAAGCCTGATGGATTTCCATAGTTGTCTGGCTTCGTGGGAATCCACACCGGGGTCAATAAGTGACGAGGGATGCTTGCCGATGATTTCAGACGGGCTGTTCCCCGTCAGTTGGCTGAATTTCCGGTTCGCATATTCAATGCGCCATTGCCGGTCGCAGATCAGAACCGAAGATGGGCTCTGGTCGATGGCTTTGGAGAATTTCCGGATTTCGGCTTCATCACGTTCCCGCCTTGCAACGTCATCGGTGAGCCGTTCGCGCATCTGGTTGATGGCTTCGGTCACCATACCCAACTCATCGCGCTGGTAAGCAGGAGTATCCGGCCTATCCAGCTCCAGCGGGCGTGAAAGATTTCGCAATGACAGATCCCGGGTGTAGTCGGCCATGTCCGCCAGGTGGCGAGTGACCAGATGGCGGAATATCCACAGAATCAGAATGGAAACAACAAATATGATCAGGAACTGAGTGGCAAGAATGAAGCCCACCCGGCGCCTTAGTTCATCATACACCCGTTGCAGACTGGCGGTGATGGTGAGCTCGCCCAGCCGGAATTCCGCATCGTCCCGGTAGATCAGCTCGAAACTGTGGGTGAGGGTATCGGTGTCTCGTGGGAGTTCGCCCATGACCAGTTCGGAGTCTGGTTCAATTCGGAGCCGTAGATGTTCGATATCGGGCAGGCTGAGAATGCCGTCCATCTGGGTTTGCAGGTGTTTTTGATCCAGCGCCCACAGACTCTGGGCAAGACTGGAGCGGTAACCGGACTCAATTACCTGCATCCGCTGTTCTATCTTGGACAGGTCCTCGCGGTAGTCTGAGTAGATCTGAATGCCGGACGCGAGCAATGTAAAGGCAGAGCTGAACAGAAGGATCCATGCCACCAGCCGGAATGATAAAGGAGAGGCTGCACGAAAACGTTTCAAACGCGTCGCAATGTCTGGCATGTCTTTGATTTTTCGACCATCCAAGGAAGTATCGGACATAGCAATTACAGAAGCGATCCCTGACGTTGTTACCTGTATTCCCTTGCCTACGACTATAGCAGCAGTTTACGGCAAATGCGCTGCAAACTCAGGATAAACCGAGAGAAATGGGGCAGGGCGTCTCACTTTGGCAATTATTGCAATGACGAAATGAGCTTGATGCAGATCAATACGGGGCAGGCGGTGCCGGCGTAACCTGAGCTTAATCAAGTTTTACAGGTACAGGAGACATAGCCATGTATATGGACGCAGTTGTAATCGCCGGAATCGCCACAGTATTGCTGATGATTGGCTTCTTCGTCGGAGTCGGCATCTTCGTCATGAAGGATCAGAAGAGCCATGCTGCTAAAGGAGGAAAACACCACCAGGGTGGTCATGGCAGCTGACGAGCAGACAGCTTTGAAATTGGCGTCCCCTAGGGGGTTCGAACCCCTGTTGCCGCCGTGAAAGGGCGGAGTCCTAGGCCACTAGACGAAGGGGACGCAACGTTTTCAAAAGCTTGCCTCGTCGAGGTGGCGCGTATATTAAGTAAGGTGCCTGGGGCTGTCAACGCTTTTTCTTAAAAAAATTATGTTCCCACACTTTCCCTCAACGCGGCTTCCAGTTCCGCAAGCCGGAATTCAAAACCCTCACGTTTGAGCCGTTCCGGTATCGCCTTCTGACCGGTCAGTAACAGCCCGGCCATTTCCCCCAGCATCAGTTTCAGTGCAGGCGCTGCAGCCGGTATAACGGCAGGGCGGTGTAGAACCTGTGCAAGCGTTCTGGTGAATTCCGCATTGGTGACCGGGTTCGGGCTGACCATATTGTAGGGGCCGTTTGCCGTTGGCGTATCCAGCATCCAGAGCAGGCCGGAAACCACGTCGTCCCTGTGAACCCAGGGCATGTATTGCCGTCCGGAGCCCAGCTTTCCGCCAAGTCCGAGCTTGAAGGGCAGGACCATGCGTTGCAGAAAACCGCCGTTACGGCCGGCCACCACGCCGGTGCGGGACAGGCAAACGCGTACGCCATCAGCTTCAAGTTTCAGTGCCTCCTGTTCCCAGTCCCGGCACAGTTGGTGTGTGAACTCATCATGGGGTTCTGTGTCTTCGGTAACCAGGTGATCCCCCTGGTTACCATAAAAGCCAACGGCAGAGCCGGATACCAGAACCTCCGGCATGTTGCTCCAGGTTCTTACCACTCCGACCAGGGTGCGGGTGAGATCAATGCGGCTGGCACGCAGCTGTTCCTTGCGGGCATGGCTCCACCGTTTGTCGGCAATGCCTTCCCCGGCCAGATTGATAACTGCATCGAAGCCCGGGTGTGCGCGCAACTTTTCCAGATCATCCGTGACTTCTACCCGGCCGCAGATGGAGCGCACGGCATCCGGCTTCTGGCGGCTGAGAACCGTTAGCCCATAACCGCGTTCAATTAGCTCACGGCATAGTATGTGGCCGATAAACCCTGTGGCGCCGGTAACCAATATACGTTTGTCCATGGGTTCCCTCCTGCGATCGGAATCCGTGGTTGGTTCTTTGTCAGTGTTCAGAGCGCTCGAGTTCCTCCTTAACCACATCACGGATGGCCAGTCCAAGCCTCGGATTTTTCCCGATTGGTTCAGCCAGGCGGATAGTAACGCCGTGTTCCGCCTCCAGCCTTTCGATCATGGCCGGGACATCTTTTCGCAAGTGGCGGCCCGCAGCGAGAAATAACGGGACGACCGTGAATTGCTCCACGCCTTGCCCTTTGGCCCGGTTCACAATGGTATCCAGTGAGGGTTCTGCCAGTTCCATGTAGGCAATGGCTGCATTCTCGATTGACTCTACGGTCGGTTCGGCCAGTTTCTCGAAGGTTTCGCACCAGCGTGCGTCGCTGCTGCCGTGGGCCAGTAAAATAATCTGGTGTGGTTGGGTCATAACATCTCCGATCTGGTCGTTTGTGTCGGTGCGACCGTAAACTTGACGACAGTGGGTCGTTTAAAGTGATCCTGACAATCAATGTATCAGGGAGTTGTCAGATGTTCGATTGGAAAGAGCTTCTGGATTTCTGGTTCGGTGAATTAGATGAAAACGGTATTCCTGATCGCGATCATCGCAACCGTTGGTTTCGCAGTGACCGTGCCTTCGATCAGGAAATCCGGCGCAGGTTTCTGTCTCTGGTGCTGTTTGCCTCTGAGCAGGGGTTGGATCACTGGCGCAAAGCCGCCGGAGGCTCGCTTGCTGAGATTCTTTTGTTGGATCAGTTCACCCGCAATATTTTTCGCGGGGGCGCCATGGCCTTCGATAACGACCGTCTGGCCCGGCAATTGTGTCGCGGCGCGATGCAGCGAGGACAGGATCTGGAGTTGCCGCCGGTTCAGCGTGCTTTCCTCTATATGCCGTTACAGCATTCCGAAAAGCTGGCGGATCAGGATCTTTCGGTAGAATGCTATCAGCAATTGTCTGCCACCACCGATGGCGTTCTGGGAGACTTTCTGGGCAGTTTTCTTCAGTCGGCTCGCGATCATCGGGATATTATTGCCCGTTTTGGCCGATTTCCTCATCGCAACAAAGCCCTGAAGCGCGCGTCGTCGCAGGATGAACAGGCTTATCTTGAGGGCGGGCCGCGCTTTGGCCAGTAGAGCTTGCCAGTTTGGTGATCGGTTCAACGAATTGACTGTCGATAACGGGCACACTCCCTTACAGCGATAACAATAAAAGCAGCGGAGCAAGAACAGGATGTCATCTAACAACCCGGCGGTGAGCGATAACCCGGGCGCCAATAAACCTATCTCCAACAATAACAGGGCCCCAGGGCGGGGTGGCAGAACCACTCGTGCGAAAAGTGAAATCCGGCGTCATGCCATTCTCAAGGCAACCATCCGGGTAGCGGCGAAGGACGGTATCAAAGGTATCAAGCATCGTTCCGTCGCCAGGGAAGCAGGCGTACCCCTGGCAGCAACCACCTATTATTTCCGAGACATCAACGAGTTGATCAGCGACGCCTTCATGCTGTACGCGAAGGAAGCCGGTGCGGAACTGAAAGCCTTCCACGACACCCTGAATCTGGTGCTCGATGGTGTGCCTGCGGAACAATTGCGCCGCGGCGCTGAGTTCCGTCCGGAGCTGTGTCAGCGCCTGACCGACTTTGCCCGGGCCTGGATGCAGGAGCAGTTTACACGCCGGAGGGAGCAGGTACTGGCAGAGCAGGTGTTTTTGATGGAGGCCCTCAGAGATGGCCGTCTGGCCAGGGTGGCTCGTCGGTATCGGCAGTCCTGGATTGATGGTCTCGAGCAGCTCCTGGTACGACTGGATTCGCCGTGCCCTCGTCAGGACGGTACCCTGATCGTCAATGTAGTGCTGGGTATGAGCTACGATCTGCTGCTGGAAGTGCCCGGCACCGAGGCTGAGGTATTGAGTGCATCCGTGGCCAGAATTGTGCAGTTGGCCCTAGGGGTGGAGCCTGAAGACCTGCGGGCACCATGATTATCAGCGGCTGTGAGATTTTTTCACGAAAGTGTTGACGGCCCCCGAGTTATCAGTAGAATACGCATCCGTTGTCAGGCAACGCCCGACAGCAACTAGCGGGAATAGCTCAGTTGGTAGAGCACAACCTTGCCAAGGTTGGGGTCGCGAGTTCGAATCTCGTTTCCCGCTCCAGAATTCGGAAACCCGGCCTCAGGCCGGGTTTCTTCGTTTATAGCCTCGCAAAATCACTCACTACCTCTGTCTCGTCAGTTATACTCGGCAGCCATTTCCTGAATAATCCGGCAACTGAGGAAGGCGAAGCCATGAAGGTGAAATCCCTCTATATCTACCCGGTCAAGTCGTTGGCTGGAATCGACGTGTCCCGCTTCAGCTTGGATGATTTCGGCCCGCAAGGTGATCGCCGCTGGATGATTGTTGATGGGGATAACCGCTTCGTCACTCAGCGTCGGCTGCCTCAGCTCGCCAATGTTTCAACGGCTCTGCAAGAGGGAGTGGTCGTTATTGATGTGCCTGGCGAGGGGATTTTCCCTCTCGAGGTGGGCTCTGACGCTGTGGAAGTGACGGTCTGGCGTGATCAGGTGGCTGCCACTGCCGGAGCTGATCGTGCTGCCGAGGCCTTGAGCCGCTATTGCGGAGAAACGCTCAGGCTGGTTTATATGCCTGATAGCTGTTTCCGGCGGGTGGATCCTGGTCGTGTCAGTGCTGAACGCCGAGTGGGTTTTGCCGATGGCTTCCCGTTGCTGGTGGTTAACCAGTCGTCTCTGGATGAGCTCAATTCCCGTCTCGAATCCCCGGTCGATATGCGTCGCTTCAGGCCGAACATTGTGGTTGAGGGGGCGGGGGCCTGGGCGGAAGACACCTGGCGGAGCGTCAGCGTTGGTGAAAGCCGGCTGGATCTTGTCAAACCCTGCTCCCGTTGTGTGATGACCACGGTCAACCCGGATACTGGCGAGAAAGATTCCGCCACTCAGCCCCTCAAGACTCTGGCCAGCTATCGAAAGACCCGGGACGGCGTTATTTTTGGGCAAAATGCCGTGCACCAGAAGCCCGGCGAGATATCTGTGGGCGATGAGGTAACCGTTTTGAATCAGGAGAATTGATACAGTGCCACTGTTAACGCTAGACAGGATTTCGCTCGCCTATGGCATGCATCCATTGCTGGATGAGGCCAGCCTGACCATCGAGCCCGGTGAACGGGTGTGTCTGTTGGGGCGAAACGGTGAGGGGAAATCCACGCTGCTGAAGATCGTCAGCGGGGAAGTGACGCCGGACGGCGGTGTGGTGCGCATGGAAGATGGCTCAGTGCTGTCGGTGTTGCCTCAGAGTTTGCCATCGGACGACACTCGTACGGCCTATGATGTGGTGGCTTCCGCATTTCCGGAAACCGGTGACCTGTTGGCGGAATTCCACCGGCTGTCTCAAAGGGCGGACGAATCCAGTCTTGAGCGTTTGATGAAGGTTCAGGAACGGCTGGAATCTCTGGATGGCTGGCGGCTTGACCAGAAGGTAACCACGATTCTGGGGCAGTATGGAGTGGATCCGGATCGGGTACTGAATACGCTTTCCGGGGGGTGGCAGCGGCGAGTGCTTCTGGCCAGGGCGTTGGTGGCAGACCCGGATATTCTGTTGCTGGATGAGCCAACCAACCATCTGGATGTGCCCGCCATTGCCTGGCTGGAAGAGGCGTTATCGCAGTTCCGGGGGGCCATGTTGTTTGTCAGTCATGACCGTGCCTTTATCCGGCGAATGGCCACTCGCGTCGTGGAGCTGGACCGGGGGCAGCTGGTGAGTTTTGCGGCCAGTTATGACAGATATCTGGAGCTTAAGGAAAAAGCGCTGGAGGAAGAGGAGCGCCAGAACGCGCTTTTCGACAAGCGCCTGAAACAGGAAGAGGCCTGGATCCGCCAGGGTATCAAGGCTCGCCGCACCCGGAATATGGGGCGGGTGAGAGCGCTCAAAGCGATGCGGGAAGAGCACAGGCAACGCCGGGTGAGGGGTGGCACCGCCAGTTTTGCCGTAGAGCTGGCGGATATTTCGGGCAAGCTGGTTGCGGAAGCGAGCAATGCCGGATTCTCTTATGTCGATGGCGAGCCAGTGGTTCGCAATATGGATCTCACCATTCTCCGGGGCGACAAGATCGGACTGGTTGGTGAGAACGGCACGGGCAAGACGACCCTCGTGCGCCTGTTGTTAGGTGAGCTGACACCCACTGAGGGAAGTATTCGGCTGGGAACGAATCTTCAGGTCGCCTACTTTGACCAGCTTCGGGGAGAGCTGGATCTCCAGAGAAATGCGTTGGATAACCTGGCTGAGGGCCGGGAATTCATCGATATCAATGGTCAGAGCAAGCATGTTTTGGGTTATTTGCAGGAATTTCTGTTTACCCCGGAACGGGCACGCTCTCCTGTGCGTGTGTTCTCCGGTGGTGAGCGGGCGAGACTGTTGCTGGCCAAATTGTTCAGTAAGCCAGCCAATATTCTGGTACTGGACGAACCTACCAACGATCTTGACGTCGAAACCCTGGAATTGCTGGAAGAACAGCTTTCAGAGTTCAAGGGTACCGTGATTGTTATCAGTCACGATCGGGAATTTCTCGATAACGTGGTGACCGATACCATCTTCCTGGACGGTTCCGGGGCGGTGATGGAATACGTGGGTGGATACACCGATTGGCGTCGGCAAGGCGGTCGTTTTCCCTCTGAAACATCGGGAAGCCGACTGGACAAACAGGATAAGCGTGATAAACCCGACAGTTCCGCTAAAAAGCCAGGTCAGGATGGCGGTACTGTGGGGCAGTCGGCAAAATCAAAGCCCGTCAAACTGAGCTACAAGCTTAAACTTGAGCTGGAACAATTGCCCGGCAAAATCGAACAACTGGAGCAGCAGGTAGCTGAGCTTCAGGATAAAATTTCTGCACCGGATTTTTATTCAGGCCCACCGGAAGATGTATCGGCCACTCTGGAACAGCTGGCGGAAACGGAGTCTCGCCTGGAGTCGGTGATTGAACGGTGGATGGAGCTGGAAGAACAGGCGAACCAATGAACATAAATTACAATTTCAAATTTCAGGATGGCCGTGATATCGAGTTCAAGGTAACTGGGGAGTCCTCCTCGCCGCCGCAGGGTCAGTCACTGCCGGCCTGGGTTCGTCTCGAACACTGTCAGTGTTCGAACTGCCCGCTGAAGCCTGGCGAGACCCCGTATTGCCCGGCGGCAACCGAGATTCTGCCGGTCGTAGAGGCGTTTCAGGCGGAAGACGCGTATCAGAAAGTGGATGTAACCGTGACGGATGAGCGCCGCTCCTATTTCAAGCAGACGACGCTGGAAGAGGCGTTGCGTTCTCTGCTGGGGCTCAAGATGGCTACCAGTGGCTGCCCTGTGCTTTCGGAGCTCAAGCCGATGGCGCTCCACCACCTGCCGTTTGCCAACAGTGACGAATTTGTGATGCGCAGTGTGGGGTATTATCTGCTTCAACAGCTTTTCGCAAAGCGGAATCAGCAGGAAGCGGACTGGGAACTGAAAGGTCTGGTGGAGCGTAATCAGCGATTACAGCTGGTGAATCAGGCGCTCTGGCAGCGGATACATGCTGTTTGCAAGGGCGACAGTAATCTGAAGGCACTGCTCAACTTTTTCTCAATGGCCTCGAGTGTCAGCGTTTCTCTGGAAAGCCAGCTCAGGAAGCTTCAGGCCAGGATGAAGGGGGAGGGCTAGGGCCGTCCCCCTTCCATCACGAGTCTCAATGAATACGAATGGCCAGTACATCGCACTCCGTGCCGTGAAGAACGCCGTTGGCAGTTGAGCCAAGCAGTAACTGGAAGCCTTTACGGCCATGGCTTCCCACGATCACCAGGTCAACGTTGTGCTCCTTGGCCAGCCGGTGGATTTCCGATTCTGGCCGGCCGACGGTTACCACCTGGTTGGCCGCCGCAATACCATATTCATCCCCATACTTGCCCAGCTGTTCACGAGCGGCTTTGTCCAACTGATCCTGCAGTTCAGACAGATCCATAGGAATATCGCCACCATAGGCGTAGCCAACCGGCTCAACAACGTGAACCAGCAGCAACTCGGCTCCCTGGGCATCGCACATCGCCTTGGCTTTGTTCAGAACCTGTGGTGCCTCTTCAGTCAGATCAATGGCAACCAGCATTTTCTTATAGGTGGACATAACTTAGCGCTCCTTCGTACTTGGGGAATATGTTCAGAATAGTACCGAGAGTATACCGGGGAAAGTGTTTTGTCATGCTGACCGGTATCAACCGGGGGAGGGATTTGGCTGGGGTGAGCTGGCCGCTCACCCCGGAAGAGCGTCAGGCGCTGGCGCGTAGCAGGTCAATAGCGTTGGTCAGGCCTTCAATGATGCCTTTCGAGTAGCGATCAATCACAAAGCCCACGTTGTTCTCGTTGTAGTTGATGTACGAGCTGCGGATGAATTGCCATTTGGAAGCGACATCGTCCAGGGCAGTCTTGAGTTCGCCGTTTGTTGAGCCGGCCCTGAGTGAGGAAAGGAGTTGATCGAATGTCTTGGCCTGCTCGTCGAGCGGAACTTCGCTGGAAGCTCCCTGGAAGGTCTGGGCGACGGACGAGTGCGTTCTGGCGGCATAACGGGCCATCATCTGGGCCATGACCACAGCGGCTGAACGAGCCGACTCAATACGGGTATCCGCCTTAATTCCGCTGCTTTCCTGTGCTACCGAATAGAGCTCGGTAGCCAGGTTATTCATACTCTGGGCCTGGTTTGCCAGGTCGGCCATCAGGCGAAGATCCGGATAGCCCCGGTCGCGTACCTCATTGATGTTGCCGCGCATCAGATTCTTGAACTGGTCGAAGGCCTGGTTCAGTTCCTCAATCTGCTGTTCAGAAAGAACGCCGCTGGTGCTCGCCACTACGGAATTCATGGCGTCGTTGGAGTTATTGATTCCGACAACGATCCGGTTCAGTGTTTCGGTATCGCCGGTCGCACTGAAGCTGTAAAAGGCATCGAGAGCAAGGTAGTTATTGACCCGGAAATCGTGGAGGTCAGACAGAAACTCTGCCCCGGTTTCCTGGGCCTTTGCGCTCAAAGCCGTCAGGGCGAGTAGAATGAACGCGGCAATCAACGACTGGATCCGCAGGCGGGCGTCTTTCATCGGATGAGTCTCCGTAATGCAGTTTTATTATTGTGGACTAAAGTCGTAACCCGAAGTTAAAGTAAGTCTGCCGGCTAATCAAGTAGTTTCCGGCGCTTACAGAGTCAGCTCCCTTTTTTCTGCAGGTTTCATTCAGAAACAAATTGACAAACGCGTCTTTTTTTTTCATCGTGTGCCCTCACGATTCAAACGACTGTATGAATTTTTGGATCGGAAGATCGGGCAGTGACCGAAATCTCGCTGCACAAACAGCCGGCATGGTGGCCAACGCCCGCCGGTTGTCAGCAGTTCCAAACACAGACTGGAGATCAGTTGATGATTTACGAAGGTAAAGCCATCACGGTTAAAGAGATCGAAGGCGGGATCGCTCAGTTGGACTTCGACTTGCAAGGCGAGTCAGTCAACAAGTTCAACCGTCTCACCATCGAAGAACTGGGCGCCGCAGCTGAAGCACTCAAATCCCAGAAGAACCTGAAAGGCCTGGTAGTAACCAGCTCCAAGGACAGCTTCATTGTCGGTGCCGATATCACCGAGTTTACCGAGCTGTTTGCTGGTTCCGAGGAAGACCTCGTGGCCAACAACCTCAGGGCCAACGAAGTATTCAACGCCATTGAAGACCTGCCGTTCCCGACGGTTACCGCTATCAACGGTATCGCTCTGGGCGGTGGTTTCGAAATGTGTCTGGCGACCGACTATCGTGTCATGGCTCCCAAGGCCAAGGTAGGTCTGCCGGAAGTGAAGCTGGGTATCTTCCCGGGCTTTGGCGGTACGGTTCGCCTGTCCCGCCTGGTTGGTGTCGACAATGCGGTTGAGTGGATTGCTGGTGGTACTGAAAACCGCGCTGATGCCGCTCTGAAAACCGGTGCTGTTGACGCTGTTGTTGGCGCTGACAAGTTGGTTGAAGCTGCCGTTGCGATCATCAAGCAGTGCAATGAAGGCAAGCTGGACCACATGGCTCGCCGTGAAGAAAAGAAAGGCAAGATCAAGCTCAATGCCATGGAAAGCATGATGGCATTCGAGATTTCCAAGGCGTTCGTGGCCGGCAAGGCTGGCAAGAACTACCCGGCGCCGGTGGAAGCGATCAAGACCATGCAGAAGCATGCCGGCATGACCCGCGACAAGGCGATTGAGGTAGAGGCCAAAGGCTTTGCCAAGATGGCCAAGACCAACGTTGCCGCGTGTCTGGTTGGTCTGTTCCTGAATGACCAGGCCCTGAAGAAGAAAGCCAGTGCCTGGGAAAAAGAAGCTTCTGATGTGAATCTGGCCGCCGTACTGGGTGCCGGAATCATGGGTGGCGGTGTTGCGTTCCAGTCTGCACTGAAGGGCACACCGATCATTATGAAGGACATCAATCAGGACGGCATCAAGCTGGGTCTGAATGAAGCCAAGAAGCTGCTGTCCAAGCGTGTTGCCAAAGGCAAGATGGACGCCGGCCAGATGGGCGACGTGCTGAACGCGATCACTCCGACCCTCAACTACGGCGACTTCAAGAACGTTGACCTGGTGGTTGAAGCGGTTGTTGAGAATCCGAAGGTCAAAGATGCTGTTCTGCGTGAAACTGAAGATGCAGTTCGCGAAGACACCATTCTTACCTCTAACACCTCCACTATCTCCATCAACCTTCTGGCCAAAAACCTGAAGCGTCCGGAGAACTTCTGTGGCATGCACTTCTTCAACCCGGTGCACATGATGCCGCTGGTTGAGGTTATCCGTGGCGAGAAGACCAGTGACCGGGCTATCGCGACTACGGTTGCCTACGCCAAAGCGATGGGCAAGACCCCGATTGTCGTCAACGACTGCCCGGGCTTCCTGGTTAACCGTGTTCTGTTCCCGTACTTCGGTGGTTTTGCCGCGCTGGTACGTGACGGCGCCGATTTCCAGAAGATCGACAAGGTGATGGAAAAGTTCGGCTGGCCCATGGGCCCGGCTTATCTGCTGGACGTTGTCGGCATGGATACCGCCAAGCACGCCAACGAAGTGATGGCTGACGGTTTCCCAGAGCGCATGAAGGCCGACTTCAAGTCTGCCATTGACGTGATGTTCGAGAACAACCGTTACGGTCAGAAGAACGACAAAGGCTTCTACAAGTACGAAGAAGACAAGAAGGGCAAGCCGAAGAAGGTTGTTGACGAAGAAACCTACAAGCTGATCGAGCCTGTGGTTGACGGCAGCAAAGACTTCGACGAAGAAGAAATCATCGCCCGCATGATGATTCCTCTGTGCCTGGAAACCGTTCGCTGCCTGGAAGACAACATTGTTGAAGACCCGGCCGATGCAGACATGGGCCTGATCTACGGTATCGGCTTCCCTCCGTTCCGTGGTGGTGCATTGCGCTACATCGACGACATGGGCGTCGACAAGTTCGTCGAACTGGCAGACAAGTACGCAGATCTTGGCCCGCTGTACGCGCCGACCGAGAAGCTGCGTGAAATGGCCAAGACTGGCAAGAAGTTCTTTGGCTAACCCTAACGAGATTTCCGAACGGAGAAAGATCTATGAGCCTTAATCCGAGAGACGTTGTCGTCGTCGATTGCGTGCGGACTCCGATGGGTCGTGCCAAAAACGGCTGTTTCCGCAACGTACGTGCCGAGACTTTGTCGGCTGCGCTGATTGAAGCACTGTTTGAGCGCAACCCGAAGCTCGACCCGAAAGAAGTAGAAGATGTGATCTGGGGCTGTGTAAACCAGACCAAGGAGCAGGGCTTTAACGTGGCGCGGCAGATTTCCCTGCTGACCCGTATCCCCCACGAGTCTGCTGCCCAGACCGTAAACCGTCTGTGTGGTTCCGCCATGAGCGCTATCCACACCGCGGCGCAGGCTATCCAGACTGGTAACGGTGATGTGTTCCTGGTCGGTGGTGTTGAGCACATGGGCCACGTACCCATGACTGAGGGTTTCGACCACAACCCGGCTGCTTCCAAGTACTCCGCCAAGGCGTCCAACATGATGGGCCTGACCGCGGAAATGCTGGCCAAGATGCACGGTATCACCCGTGAGCAGCAGGACGAGTTCGGCGCCCGCTCCCATCGCCTCGCCCATGAAGCCACTCAGGAAGGTCGTTTCAAGAACGAAATCGTTCCGATTGAAGGTCACGACGAGAACGGCTTTGTGAAGCTGATCGAAGAAGACGAGACCATTCGTCCGGAAACCACAGCTGAGTCCCTTGGCCAGCTGCGCCCGGCGTTCGATCCGAAAAATGGTACGGTGACTGCCGGTACCTCTTCCCAGTTGACCGATGGTGCGTCTGCCATGGTGCTGATGTCCGCCGAGCGGGCAGAAGCTCTGGGTCTGACCCCGATTGCCAAGATCCGCAGCATGGCCGTGGCTGGTTGCGATCCCGCGATCATGGGTTACGGCCCGGTACCGGCCACCAAGAAGGCCCTGAAGCGTGCAGGCCTGAAAGTTGAAGATATCGACTTCTGGGAACTGAACGAGGCCTTTGCTGGCCAGTCCCTGCCGGTTCTGAAAGACCTGAAACTGCTGGGCGTCATGGAAGAGAAGGTGAACCTGAACGGCGGCGCGATTGCTCTTGGCCATCCGCTGGGCTGCTCCGGTGCCCGTATCTCCACCACACTGCTGAATATCATGCAGGCCAAAGGCGGTAAGCTTGGTGTATCCACCATGTGTATCGGTCTTGGTCAGGGCATTGCCACTGTGTGGGAGCGTATCTGATCAGGAGTATCTGATTAGTGAGCTCAGTCAGGAGGCCCGGCATATGCCGGGCCTTCCTGTTTCCGGACGCGCAAAATGCGACGGAACCCGGAAAAAAGGCTGATTGAAATCAAAGAATGGGTTGTCTTGCCAATCTTGACCCTGTAAAACAGTGAGCCTATACAGAATGGCAGCCTTTGTGTTTTCCAGTTGCCTGATTTTTATGCGAGTTTACGGTTCTGTTCAGATATTGACCGATTGATCGCCAAGGATACAGATCTCCGATATGGGTAAAAGTCTCGTTATTGTCGAGTCGCCAGCGAAAGCGAAGACCATCAACAAGTACCTGGGCTCGGATTTTATCGTGAAGTCCAGTGTTGGCCACATCCGTGACCTGCCCGTAAGTGGCAGCGGCAGCCAGTCAGACCCGAAAGAACGGGCGAAACAGGCGGCGGCCACGCGCAAGATGAGCCCGGACGAGAAAGCCGAGCACAAGAAGCGTAAGGCCCGGGAGCAACTGGTAGCCCGCATGGGTGTTGATCCCGACCATGACTGGAGCGCCCGTTACGAGATTCTGCCTGGCAAGGAAAAGGTGGTCAGCGAGCTCAAGCGTTTGGCCAAGTCTGCCGACCACATCTATCTGGCAACGGATTTGGATAGAGAAGGGGAGGCGATTGCCTGGCATCTTCAGGAGACCATTGGCGGCGAGCCGGACAAATACCGTCGTGTGGTGTTCAACGAGATTACCAAACGGGCGATTCAGGAAGCTTTCAAGGATCCGGGCAACCTCGATAACAACCGGGTTAACGCTCAGCAGGCCCGACGGTTCCTGGACCGCGTTGTGGGTTATATGGTCTCGCCGCTGTTGTGGGCAAAGATTGCCCGCGGTCTGTCAGCGGGCCGTGTGCAATCCGTCGCCGTACGACTGATTGTGGAACGGGAACGGGAGATCCGTAAATTTGTGCCGGAAGAGTTCTGGCAATTGCATGCAGACCTTGCTGCCGAGGGCGCCAAAGACCCGGTCCGGTTCGAAGTAACCCGTTATATCGACAAGCCCTACCGCCCTGTCAACGAAGCTCAGAGCAAGGAGCACGTTGAGCGGCTCAAGGCTGGCGGCTTCAAGGTGGCCAAGCGCGAAGACAAGCCGACCCGATCCCGTCCGTCTGCACCCTTTATTACCTCTACGCTGCAGCAGGCGGCCAGTAACCGCATGGGTTTCAGCGTCAAGAAAACCATGATGCTGGCCCAGCGATTGTACGAGGCCGGTTTTATTACCTACATGCGTACGGATTCCACCAATCTCAGCCAGGATGCCGTAGTCAGCTGTCGAGAGTTCGTCCAGAAGCAGTTCGGCGAACGTTATTTGCCTGAGAAGCCGCGGGTCTACGGCAGCAAGGAAGGCGCTCAGGAAGCTCACGAAGCCATTCGCCCGACGGATGTTGCTCGCAGGCCAACGGATATTACCGGCCTGGAAAAAGACGCAGAGAAGCTCTACGACCTGATCTGGCGCCAGTTTATTGCCTGTCAGATGGCAGATGCCGAATTCCTGAGTACGTCTATTGTGGTGGCCAACGGCGACTACGAGCTGCGCACCCGGGGTCGAATCGTCAAGTTTGACGGCTTCCTGAAGGCTGCGCCGCAGTCCACCAAGAAAGATGAAGACGTGGCATTGCCAGATATCAAGGTGGATCAGCCCCTGGATCTCAAGAAACTGGATCCAACCCAGCATTTTACCAAGCCGGCGCCCCGGTACACCGAAGCCAGCCTGGTCAAAGAGCTCGAAAAGCAGGGGATCGGCCGGCCGTCCACCTATGCCTCCATCATTTCTACTATTCAGGATCGGGGCTACGTAAAGCTTCAGAATCGCCGCTTCTACGCGGAGAAGATGGGGGAGATAGTGACCGAGCGACTGGCGGAATCCTTCCCGAATCTGATGGATTACGATTTTACCGCGCGCCTCGAAGATGAGCTGGACGAGATCGCCGAGGGTGAGGTTCAGTGGAAAAAAGTGCTGAACGACTTCTATGCCAAATTCCGTAATCAGCTGGAAAGCGCTGAAAAGACGGATGGCGGTATGCGCGCCAATACTCCCACGGAAACCGATATACCGTGTCCGAGCTGTGGCCGGAATATGCAGATCCGGGTGGCCAGTACCGGGGTATTCCTGGGCTGCTCCGGCTACTCGTTGCCACCCAAGGAACGCTGCAAGACCACCATTAACCTGGTGTCTGGCGACGAAGTGGTGAGTGCTGATGACGATGTGGAAGGGGAGGGTGAAACCCGGCTGCTCCGGAAAAAACGCCGCTGTCCGAAATGCGGCACCGCCATGGACAGCTACCTGATCGACGAGAAGCGCAAGCTGCACGTGTGTGGTAACAATCCGGACTGCTCAGGGTACGAGGTTGAAGAGGGTACGTTCCGTATCAAAGGTTACGATGGGCCGACGCTGGAATGTGACAAGTGTGGCTCCGAGATGCAGCTCAAGACCGGCCGATTCGGCAAGTACTTCGGTTGCACCAACAGTGAATGCAAGAACACCCGTAAGTTGCTGAAAAATGGTGAGCCGGCACCCCCTAAAATGGACCCGGTGCCAATGCCAGAGCTCAAGTGCGATAAGGTGGACGATACCTACGTACTGCGTGATGGGGCGTCCGGCCTGTTTTTGGCAGCCAGTAAATTCCCGAAAAATCGGGAAACGCGGCCGCCATTAGTGATGGAAATCAAGCCACACCGTAAGGAAATCGATCCGAAATACGATTACCTGATGGATGCCCCTGAAAAGGACCCTGAAGGCAATCCGACGGTGATACGTTACAGCCGAAAATCAAAAGAGCAGTACGTCATGTCGGAGAAAGACGGCAAGGCTACGGGGTGGTCAGCGTGGTTTGAAAATGGTCGCTGGGTCCCGCGCGACAAGAAAAAGTAAGATGGTCGGTGGCGCCCCCTCGCCTTTGAGAAGGCGAGGGGGCGTTATTCTCGTATACGCTGGCGCGTTAACGGAACTTGCGTAGTCGCTGTATGAGAGACGATGTGTCCCAGCGTCGTCCGCCCATGGATTGCACATCCGCGTAGAACTGGTCTACCAGTGCGGTAACCGGCAGCGATGCATTCACTTTTCTCGCTTCCTCCAGGCAGATTCCCAGATCCTTTCGCATCCAGTCAACCGCGAACCCGTGATCGAACTCACCGTCAATCATGGTTCCCGAACGGTTTTCCATCTGCCAGGACTGGGCCGCACCTTTGGAAATCACATCTACCACTTTGCGTACATCCAGCTCTGCCTGTTCGGCAAAGTGCAGCGCCTCTGAAAGCCCCTGAACCAACCCGGCAATTGCAATCTGGTTAACCATCTTGGTTTTCTGCCCGCTGCCCGCCGGGCCCATCAGGTTGAGCGCACGAGCGTAGTGCGCCATGACCGGCCTGGCTTTTTCGAACGCCTGCTCGGCGCCGCCACACATGATGGTGAGTGCGCCATTCTGGGCGCCTTGCTGACCACCCGAAACCGGCGCATCGATAAAAGCCTGTTTGCGGGCGCCAGCGGACTCGGCCAGGCGTTCGGCAATCCCCGCAGATGCCGTCGTGTGGTCAATCAGGATGGCGCCCTCTGGAGCGTTTGCGATGATTCCCTCGTCGCCTTCAAATACTTCGATCAGATCTTTGTCAGCGCCAACACAGGTTATGACAAAATCTGCGTCTCTAACAGCGAGCGCGATCGAATCACAGGCGGCGCCTGAATGTTCTGACGCCCATTGTGTTGCCTTCTCGCCAGACCGGTTCCAGACACGGACAGAAAGTCCTGCGTTTGCCAAATGCCCCGCCATGGGATAACCCATTACGCCCAGGCCAATAAACGCTACCGTTGTTGTCATTGATTTACTCCAGTCGGTGAGTGTCAGTGTGCTTTGATTATGAAATCGAGCCGAAAGGATTGAAACCCTTTTCGACCGTTCGCGGGGTATCCATTGGTCTGGGCTCACAGAATGCTCAATGCAGGCATGACGCCAATCACAGACCGGTAAACTATCTGCCTATTTCAGGCGCATACGATAGCAGGCGCTTCCAGGCCTTCTTATACTTAGCAGGCTAGCCGCATGGATGCTTACAGGCCGTGAGAAACCAGTTTTTGGGTCTCCCGGTGCTTCTTATCCTTGTTGTTCAGCGAATGGGGGAGGCCGTGATGCCGCCTGTAGTTTATTCGTGAGGGAAGTAAATGAATCTGGTATACAAACATGAAAAACCGTTGCTGCTGGTGACGGCGGTGCTTGCTGTGGCCATCTGGCTGGCTCTGATACTGGGGACGCTCGGTATTGTATTGCTGTATCTGTTGGTGGGGTACGTGTTCTTTCTCTTTGCCCATTCGGCTTTCATCTCACACCTGAAGGGGTCTGGGGTGCGAATCAGTCGCGAGCAATATCCGGATCTCTATGACCGGCTTATTCGTTGTTGCGAAAAGGTTGGGGTAAAGGAGGTGCCGGAAGCCTACCTCCTGCGGACGGACTTTTTCAATGCACTTGCGACCAAGTTTCTTGGACGGCATTTTGTTGTGCTGTTCACTGATGTTGTTGATGCGTTGGAAGAGCGCCCGGACGCTATTGATTTCTACATCGGTCATGAGTTGGGTCATATTCACCGGCGCCATCTTTCCTGGGGGCCGGTGCTGGCACCCGCTGCCTGGCTGCCTGTAATCGGGCCGGCGTTGCGGCGTGCCGAAGAATACACGTGTGATCGCTACGGTGTAGCCTGCTGTCAGTCACCGGAGGACATCAAGGCAGCGCTGGCAGCAATCGCTGCTGGCGATACCCGCTGGCAAACCATCAACGTGGACGCATTTGTAGGGCAAGTGGCTGTGACCAACGGCTTCTGGATGTCCTTTAACGAAATAACGGGAGACTACCCCTGGCTCACCAAGCGGATGGCAGCGGCCATTGCCCTGTCGGAAGGGCGTGAAGTATCTCACCCGGGGCGGAGCGAGTTAGCCTGGTTTTTCGCTCTGTTCGTCCCGAGGCTCGGGGTTGGGGGAGGGGCTGCGTCCTTGCTCGTGATGGTTGCCATTGTCGGCATACTGGCCGCTGTTGCGATTCCTCAGTATCAGGAATACGTAGAGAGAAGTCGTTATCAGGATGCTTACCTGGAAGGTTTGGGGGTTACGGATTCTGTCGATTCCTATGTCAGTGAACACCAGGCCTGGCCGAGCTCGATGGCGGAGCTTGGTTATGGCGGTACCTTCGGGGGCTCTGGCGAAAACTATACTATCGATGTCTATGACGGTGGTGTGATCGGCATTGAGATGGGGGTTGATGAAACCGGAGAGTCGGAATACATCGTTCTGGAGCCGGAGGTCACCGATAGCGGGTTATTCTGGAGTTGCTATGGTCAGAACGCTGTTGAAAAACTACTGCCGGCGGACTGTCGTTAGCATGGTGAAAGACTGACCGGGAAATGAAAAAAAGCCGCTGAAGTCAGCGGCTTTTTTCTGGTTGAAGGCAAGTGGTGTGCTTACTTCTTCGGGTAGTCCCGCTTCGGCGAGCCGGTGTACAGCTGGCGCGGGCGGCCGATACGGTTGGCACCGCTGACCATTTCGTTCCAGTGGGAGAACCAGCCGATGGTACGGGACATGGCGAAGATAACGGTAAACATGGAGGTCGGAATACCGATGGCCTTCAGGATGATGCCGGAGTAGAAGTCGACGTTCGGATACAGCTGGCGCTGAACGAAGTACTCGTCTTCCAGGGCGATCTTTTCCAGGCGCTGGGCAATTTTCAGCAGCGGATCGTTTTCCAGGCCGAGTTCGCTCAATACTTCGTGGGCAGTCTGAGCCATGACTTTGGCGCGTGGATCGAAGTTCTTGTAAACCCGGTGGCCGAAGCCCATCAGGCGGAACGGATCGTCCTTGTCTTTTGCCTTGGCAATGAACTTCTCGATGTTGGACTCGTCGCCGATCTCGGCCAGCATGTCCAGTACCGCTTCGTTCGCGCCGCCGTGAGCCGGGCCCCAGAGTGCGGCAATGCCGGACGCAATACAGGCGTATGGGTTGGCGCCGGTAGAGCCTGCAAGGCGAACGGTGGAGGTGGACGCGTTCTGTTCGTGGTCAGCGTGCAGAATGAAGATCTTGTCCATGGCGTTGGCCAGAACAGGATTTGGCTTGTACTCTTCGCACGGAGTGCCAAACATCATGTGCAGGAAGTTCTCTGCGTAGGACAGGTCGTTCCGTGGATACATGAACGGCTGTCCCATGGAATACTTGTAGCACCATGCCGCAATGGTCGGCATTTTCGCGATCAGGCGATGGCCGGTAATTTCACGTTGCTTGGGATCGGAAACGTCCATCTGGTCGTGATAGAACGCAGACAGCGCGCCCACAACGCCACACATGATGGCCATTGGATGCGCGTCACGGCGAAAGCCGTTGAAGAAGTTGCGCATCTGGTCGTGCAGCATGGTGTGGTTTTTGATGGTGTCGTGGAACCGCTTGTTTTCTTCTTCGCTGGGCAGTTCGCCGTTCAGCAGCAGGTAGCAGACTTCCAGGAAGTCGGAGTGCTCGGCCAGCTGGTCAATGGGGTAGCCGCGGTGCAGCAACACACCGTTGGCGCCATCGATGTATGTGATGGCCGATTCGCAGGCTGCGGTGGATACAAATCCGGGGTCGTAAGTGAAAACGCCTTCCTGTACCAGGCCGCGTACGTCAATAACGTCAGGGCCGACGGTGCCGGAATAAACCGGTAGCTCAATGGACTTATCTCCCACCGAGAGCGTGGCTTTCCTGTCGGTCATGGTGCTCTCCTGTCTGATTAGCTATAACAGCTTTTCTGCATGTGTAGATGCGCCAGAAAGCGCGTATTATCGCAAAACTGGCGGCAAAATATAGGGCGTCAGCTTTTTTTGTCAATGCACTGGCTGAGAAAACGGCAAATTTCTTCCCGTTTGTAAATGAGGGATATCCGGAATATCGGGCCCCTGGGGCGGAAATTGGTTTTGTCAATAAGCCTTATAGATGGGTAGAGGCTGCAAGCTGCAAGGCCTGGAGGGCGATTGCAAGTTTGTAATTACCGGGGTGTCTCCTTATAATCCGTAGCCCGGAATCGGGGATGCACCGGCTTATGGGCTTGAGTATAGCAAGCTACCGGGTAGTCATCCGCCCTCCTGAACCAATCGGTTATCGGTATCGTACCGATTCTCCGGTCCCAACATACCAACCATCCGCCACCGTTTTGCGGTCCCGCGGAACCAAGAGAGAGTGTGAGAGCGCTGTGAATAGCAAACGACCAGTAAATCTCGATCTCGGCAAGTTTCATTTCCCGCTGCCAGCCATTACTTCGATCCTGCATCGCATCAGCGGCATCATCATCTTCGTAGGTGTTGCCTTCCTGATGTACGGCCTGGATCTCTCCCTTTCCGGAGAAGATGGCTTTAACCGGGTGAATGAGCTGCTGGACAGCTTCCTGGCGAAGCTGATCATCTGGGGCATCCTGTCTGCTCTGCTGTACCACCTGGTTGCAGGTATCAAACACCTGTTGATGGACGCTGGTATTGGCGAAGAGCTTGAAAGCGGGCGCCTCGCCGCGAAAGCCACGATTGCGGTTTCCGTTGTTCTCATCGTTCTGGCAGGAGTCTGGGTATGGGCATGAACAGTGTAACGAATATTGGTCGTAACGGTATTCAGGACTGGATCATCCAGCGCGTAACAGCCTACGTATTAGCTCTGTACACGCTGTTCCTGCTTGGCTTCTTTGTGACCACCGATGTTGACTACCAGGCGTGGTCTGCATTGTTTGCTCAGGGATGGTTCAAGATCTTCAGTCTGCTTGCGCTGCTGTCCATTGCCGGGCACGCGTGGGTTGGCTTGTGGACAGTTTCTACCGACTACATCAAATCCGCGATGCCGCGTTTTCTGCTTCAGGCAGCCTGTGTGCTCGTAATGTTTGTATATGTCGTGTGGGGCATTCAGATTCTTTGGGGGCTTTAATCGATGGCTAACATCAAGACCATGTCGTTCGACGCGATTGTTATCGGTGGTGGCGGTGCCGGTATGCGAGCCGCCCTCCAGCTGACCGAATCCGGTCTCGATACCGCGTGTATCACGAAAGTATTTCCGACCCGTTCGCACACGGTATCCGCCCAGGGCGGTATTACCTGTGCGATCGCAAGCGCTGATCCCAACGACGATTGGCGCTGGCACATGTACGACACTGTGAAAGGTTCTGACTACATCGGTGACCAGGACGCGATTGAGTATATGTGCTCCGTCGGTCCGCAGGCAGTGTTCGAGCTCGAGCACATGGGCCTCCCGTTCTCCCGTACCGAGCAGGGTCGTATCTATCAGCGTCCGTTCGGTGGTCAGTCCAAGGACTACGGTAAGGGCGGTCAGGCTGCCCGTACCTGTGCCGCAGCCGACCGCACCGGTCATGCTCTGCTGCACACGCTATACCAGGCTAACCTCAAAGGCGGCACTTCGTTCCTGAACGAGTGGTACGCCGTGGACCTGGTCAAGAACAGTAAAGACGAAGTGGTCGGTGTTGTCGGTATCGAAATTGAGACCGGTGAAGTCTGCTACATCAAGGCCAAGGCGACCGTTCTGGCAACCGGTGGCGCCGGTCGTATCTATGCGTCAACCACCAATGCCCTGATCAACACCGGTGACGGTATCGGTATGGCCCTGCGTGCCGGCTTCCCGGTTCAGGACATGGAAATGTGGCAGTTCCACCCGACCGGTATCCACGGTGCCGGTGTGCTGGTAACTGAGGGTTGCCGGGGTGAGGGTGGTTACCTGATCAACTCCGAAGGTGAGCGTTTCATGGAGCGTTATGCTCCGAACGCCAAAGATCTCGCTGGTCGTGACGTTGTTGCCCGCTCCATGGTTCTGGAAATTCTGGAAGGCCGCGGCTGTGGTCCCGACAAGGATCACGTACTGCTGAAGCTGGATCACCTGGGCGAAGAAACCCTGAACCTGCGTCTGCCGGGTATCTGTGAGCTGTCCCGTACCTTTGCTCACGTTGATCCGGTCAAAGAGCCCGTGCCTGTGGTTCCGACCTGTCACTACATGATGGGCGGCATTCCGACCAACGTTGGTGGTCAGGCGTTGACTCAGGATGAAAACGGCAATGACAAGCCGATTCCGGGCCTGTTTGCCTGCGGTGAAGCCGCTTGTGTGTCTGTACACGGTGCCAACCGTCTGGGTGGCAACTCTCTGCTGGATCTGGTGGTCTTTGGTCGTGCGGCTGGTCTGCACATTGAGGAGCAGCTGCGTGGTGGTTTCGAGGTCGACGGCGCAAGCGACGAAGACATCAAGCGTGCCATGGCTCGTCTGGAGCGTCTGGACAGTGCAAGTGAGGGTGAGGATGTGGCTCAGGTTCGTAAAGACCTGCAGAACTGCATGCAGCTCTACTTCGGCGTGTTCCGTGACGGCGAAAGCATGGAGAAGGGGCTGAAGCTGCTGGAAGAAATCGGTGAGCGGGTTCGCAAGACCAAGCTGACTGATACCAGTAAGGCATTCAACACCGCCCGTATCGAAGCGCTGGAACTGGACAACCTGTACGAAGTTGCCTATGCGACCGCCAAGTCTGCGATTGAGCGTAAAGAAAGTCGCGGTGCCCATGCCCGTAACGATTTCACCGAGCGTGACGACGAGAACTGGCTGAAGCACTCCATGTACTTCCCGCTGGACAAGCGCGTTGGCAAGCGTGACGTGAACTTTGCACCGAAAACGGTTCCGACCTTCGAGCCGAAGATCCGGACCTACTAAGGGGGTATCCTGAAAATGTTGGTAAGTCTGTACCGTTATAACCCGGAAACTGACAACGCCCCTTACATGCAGGACGTTGAGATTGAGTTGCCGGAAGGCAAAGATCTGATGGTTCTGGATGTTTTGGCGCTGGCCAAGGAAAAGGACCCGACTGTCGCATTTCGCCGTTCCTGTCGTGAGGGCGTTTGCGGCTCAGATGGTATGAACATGAATGGCAAGAACGGCCTGGCTTGCATCACACCGGTTTCCGATGTGGTCAAGAACAACAAGCTGGTTTTGCGCCCGCTGCCTGGTCTTCCGGTCATTCGTGATCTGGTGGTTGATATGGGCCTGTTCTACAAGCAGTACGAAAAAGTGATGCCGTACCTTGTGAATGACAACCCCGCGCCAGCCATCGAGCGTCTGCAGTCTCCGGAAGATCGTGAGAAGCTGGACGGCCTGTACGAGTGTATTCTCTGTGCCTGCTGCTCTACCGCTTGCCCGTCTTTCTGGTGGAATCCGGACAAGTTCATCGGTCCGTCTGGTCTGTTGCAAGCTTATCGCTTTCTGGCCGACAGCCGTGATACCGCCCAGGCAGAGCGTTTGGCGAACCTGGACGATCCATTCAGCGTGTTCCGCTGCCGTGGCATCATGAACTGTGTCAGTGTGTGTCCGAAGGGCCTGAACCCCACAAAGGCAATTGGCCATATCCGGAACCTGTTGCTGCAAAGAGCCACCTGACCGGCAAAATTCGCAGCACCAGCTATACTGGTGTTCTGACACCAGTTAGTACCCCTGAAGGCCTCGCTATATGCGGGGCCTTCAACCAAAGGCTTATAGTCAAAAGTCTTACCGGGGTGCAAACTTATGCACGCTGTTTCGGTGCGCTTATCCAGTCACCGGACAGTATTGCTGAGTATAAAAATCACTGGGGACGGAAAACATCCTTGCCGGGTGTGGTGGCCAAAGTCATGCCGTAATAACCCGTATTGACTGAGAATTACCCCTGGCCGACCATACTGGCTCCCCCGCACCAGCCCAAGGTGAGCTATTCAAAATGCACGAAAGCATCATGGAGCAGTTATGGCAGACTTCCCACCTGCAGGGTGGCAATCTTGCCTATGTTGAACAGCTTTTTGAAACCTACCTGACAGACCCCAATGCAGTTCCAGAAGAGTGGCGGAGTTACTTCGACAAACTCCCGAGCGTCGATGGCTATCAGGGCCGCGACATCGTTCACTCCACCATCCGCGAGCAGTTTGAGCACATCTCCCGCAATCAGCGTTTTCTGGCGACCAATGGCGTGCCTGCCAGTGCTACGTCCGACGCTGATAAAAAACAGATCCGTGTTCTGCAGCTGATCAACGCTTTCCGTTTCCGCGGTCACCAGGAAGCAAAGCTTGATCCTCTGGGTGTCTGGCAACGTCCTCAGGTAGAAGATCTGGACCCGCGATTCCACGAATTGGGCGAATCCGATCTTGATCTGGAGTTCCAGACCGGCTCTCTGAACTTTGGTTCCGAGAGCATGAAACTCGGCGATATTGTCCAAGGCCTGCGCCAGACCTACTGCGAGAGCATCGGCGCTGAATACATGCATGTGGTAGACACGCGCATCAAGCGTTGGTTCCAGCAACGTATGGAGCCGGTTCGTTCCCGTCCGGAATACGAGACCGAAACCCGCAAGCATATTCTTGAGCGCCTGACGGCTGCCGAAGGGCTGGAAAAATACCTGGGTTCCCGTTATCCGGGCGTCAAGCGTTTTGGTCTCGAGGGCGGTGAAAGTCTGATCCCCTGCCTGGACGAGCTGATTCAGCGTGCGGGCTCCTATGGCGCCAAAGAGATCGTGCTGGGCATGGCCCACCGCGGTCGACTGAACGTGCTGGTCAACACCCTGGGCAAAAATCCGAAAGAACTGTTTGATGAATTCGAGGGCAAGAAGCTCGCGGATTCCGGCTCCGGCGACGTGAAATACCACCAGGGCTTCTCCTCAAACGTGATGACGCCAGGTGGCGAGGTTCACCTGGCCATGGCCTTCAACCCGTCTCACCTGGAAATCGTATCCCCGGTAGTGGAAGGCTCGGTACGCGCCCGTCAGGACCGTCGTGGCGATACCGATGGCAGTACCGTGGTACCCATTGTGATGCACGGCGACGCTGCGTTTGCCGGGCAGGGCGTAGTGATGGAAACCTTCCAGATGTCCCAGACCCGGGGCTTTGGTGTTGGCGGTACCATCCACATCGTGATCAACAACCAGGTTGGCTTCACCACTAGCAAACAGGAAGATGCTCGTTCCACCGAGTATTGCACCGACGTTGCCAAGATGGTTCAGGCGCCGATTCTGCATGTGAACGCCGACGATCCTGAAGCGGTGATGTTTGCCACCCAGATGGCGATGGACTACCGCAACGAATTCAAGCGCGATGTAGTGATTGATCTGGTTTGCTACCGTCGTCGTGGCCACAACGAGGCGGATGAGCCGGCAGCGACCCAGCCGCTGATGTACGACAAGATCCGCAAGCTGAAGACCACTCGTGCGATCTACGCGGATCAGCTGGTTGAAGCCGGTGTGATCACCGAAGATGAAGCCAAGCAGATGGAGACTGATTACCGGGACGCCCTGGACAAGGGTGATCACGTGGTCAAGTCCCTGGTTAAAGAGCCTAACAAAGAGCTTTACGTGGACTGGGCTCCGTATCTGGGCCATGAGTGGACAGCGAAGTGCAAGACCAGCGTTGCGCTGAAAACCGTCCAGAAACTGGGCAAGAAGCTGACTGAAGTGCCGGAAGGGTTCAGCATACAGCGCCAGGTTTCCAAGATTGTTAATGATCGCGAGAAGATGACGGCTGGCGCGCTGTCCCTGAACTGGGGCTACGGCGAAATGATGGCCTATGCCACTTTGCTGAACGAAGGCCACCCGATCCGCCTGACTGGTCAGGACGTGGGCCGGGGCACCTTCTCGCACCGTCATGCTGTTCTGCATAACCAGAAAGATGGGTCTACTCATATTTCCCTGCAGAATCTGAAAGACGATCAGCCGAAGTTCGACATCTATGACTCACTGCTGTCTGAAGAAGCGGTGATGGCGTTCGAATACGGTTATTCCACCACGACGCCGAACGCGCTGATTGTCTGGGAAGCCCAGTTTGGTGACTTCGCCAACGGTGCCCAGGTGGTGATTGATCAGTTCCTGACCAGTGGTGAGCATAAGTGGGGTCGACTGTGTGGCCTGACACTGCTGCTGCCACACGGTTATGAAGGGCAGGGGCCGGAACACAGTTCCGCCCGTCTGGAGCGTTTCCTGCAGCTGTGTGCCGAACACAATATTCAGGTCTGTGTGCCGACTACACCGTCTCAGGTATTCCACATGTTGCGTCGGCAGGTGAAGCGTCCGTTGCGCAAGCCGTTGGTTGCCATTACGCCCAAGAGCCTGCTGCGCCATAAGGAAGCCATTTCGGGTCTGGACGACCTGACATCCGGTACATTCCAGACAATTCTGCCGGAGAAAGAGCCGTCCGATCCGAAAAAAGTGACTCGCCTGATCCTCTGCAGTGGCAAGGTCTACTATGATCTTCTGGAGAAGAAGAAGGCGGATGAGCGGGACGATGTCGCGATTGTTCGTATCGAACAATTGTACCCGTTCCCGAGCGATGACCTGGACGAACTGCTGAGCCAGTACAGCAAGCTCAAGCATGTGGTCTGGTGTCAGGAAGAGCCGATGAACCAGGGAGCCTGGTATTGCAGTCAGCATCACATGCGGAACGCACTGCAGCGCCTGAATCCCAAGCTATATCTCCAGTATGCCGGTCGTGAGGCTTCTGCTGCTCCTGCCTGTGGACACATGTCTGTTCACATTGAAGAGCAGAAGAAACTGGTTAACGACGCGTTTGAAATCTGACGAGCTACCGAACTAAGGATCCGTAATGTCAACAGAGATTAAAGCCCCCGTTTTCCCTGAGTCGGTTGCCGAAGGCACCGTCGCGACCTGGCACAAGCAGCCGGGTGAGGCCTGTTCCCGTGACGAGCTGATTGTCGATATCGAAACCGACAAGGTTGTGCTCGAAGTGGTTGCGCCGGCGGATGGTGTGATCGAAGAAGTTCTCAAGAACGAAGGCGACACCGTGGAAAGCGGTGAGGTGATCGGCAAGTTCAAAGAAGGCGCGGCAGGTGAATCCAAGCCAGCCGAGAGCAAGTCCGAAGCGAAAGCCGAAGCACCGAAAGCCGAAGAGAAATCCGAAGCTGCTTCCGGTGATGCCATTCTAAGCCCGGCTGCCCGCAAGCTGGCCGAAGAAAACAACGTTGACCCGAGCGCGGTAAAGGGCACCGGTAAAGACGGCCGTGTTACCAAGGAAGACGTTCAGAACTACGTGGACAGCAACAAATCTTCCGGTGGAGCGGCTGCCTCCAAGCCGGCAGCGATGCCTGAGGTGAACGTTGCCCAGGGCGAGCGCGCCGAGAAGCGGGTTCCGATGACCCGCCTGCGTGCCAGCATCGCCAAGCGTCTGGTTGATGCCCAGCAGACAGCAGCCATGCTGACCACCTTTAACGAGGTGAACATGGCGCCGATCATGGAACTGCGCAAGCAGTACCAGGACAGCTTCGTGAAGCGCCACGGCATCAAGCTGGGCTTCATGTCGTTTTTCACCAAAGCGGCTACCGAAGCTTTGAAGCGCTTCCCGGCAGTAAACGCCTCCATTGATGGCAACGACATGGTGTACCACGGTTACCAGGACGTAGGTGTGGCGGTATCCACCGACCGTGGCCTGGTGGTACCGGTTCTGCGTGACACCGACGCTATGGGTCTGGCCGACATCGAGAAGAAGATCGTCGAGTACGGTACCAAGGCGAAGGAAGGCAAACTGGCCATTGAAGATATGACCGGTGGCACCTTCACCATCACCAACGGTGGTATTTTCGGGTCTCTGATTTCCACGCCGATCCTGAATCCGCCCCAGACTGCCATTCTGGGTATGCACAAGATCCAGGAGCGCCCGATGGCGGTAAATGGCAAGGTTGAGATTCTGCCGATGATGTACCTGGCGCTGTCATACGATCACCGTATGATCGATGGCAAGGAAGCGGTGCAGTTCCTGGTGGCCATCAAGGAAATGCTGGAAGACCCGGCACGTATCCTGCTGGATGTGTAATCTGACACTCAACGAATTCGATAACAGGAAAGATTATGTCCGATAAGTTCGACGTTATTGTCATTGGTGCAGGCCCCGGTGGTTACGTTGCTGCCATTAAAGCCGCTCAGTTGGGTCTTAAGACCGCCTGTGTTGAGTCCTGGACTGGTAAAGACGGCAAGAGCCAGGTGCTCGGTGGCACCTGTCTGAACGTAGGCTGTATCCCGTCCAAGGCCCTGCTGGAAGTGACTCACAAGTTTGAGGAAGCCAGCCACGATTACGATTCCATGGGCATCCTGGCCAAGGACGTGAAAATCGACGTTGCCAAGATGATGGAGCGCAAGGCTGGTATCGTTAAGCAGCTGACCGGTGGCATTGCTGGCCTGTTCAAGGCCAATGGCGTCACCTCGATCCACGGCCACGGCAAGCTGTTGGCCGGTCGTAAGGTGGAAGTCACCGACAAGGATGGCAAAACCAAGACCTATGAAGCCGACAACGTGATCATCGCCACCGGTTCCCGGCCGATCGAGATTCCGCCGGCGCCGTTCGACGGTGAGTACATCGTCGATTCCGAGGGTGCGCTGGAGTTTACCGAAGTGCCCAAGCGTCTTGGTGTGATCGGTGCCGGTGTTATTGGTCTGGAGCTGGGTAGCGTCTGGGCCCGCCTGGGTTCAGAAGTAACCGTGATCGAAGCGCAGGACAGTTTCCTGCCGGCGGTTGACCAGCAGTGTGCCAAGGATGCGTTGAAGCAGTTCCAGAAGCAGGGCCTGAACATCGTGATGGGCGCCCGCATGACTGGCGCGGAAGTCAAGCGCAAGCTGGTTAACGTCAGCTACGAAGACTCCAAGGGTAAGCAAGACGCCAAGTTTGACAAGCTGATCGTGGCTGTTGGCCGTCGTCCGTACACCGATGGTGCACTGGCTGAAGACTCCGGCGTGACCATGGATGAGCGGGGCTTTATTTTCGTAGACGACAACTGCAAGACCGAAGCACCGGGTGTCTGGGCCATCGGTGATGTGGTTCGTGGTCCAATGCTGGCCCACAAAGCGTCTGAAGAGGGCGTGATGGTTGCTGAGCGTATTGCCGGGCATAAGCCTCAGGTCAATTACGACTGCATCCCGAATGTCATCTACACCTTCCCTGAGGTTGCCTGGGTCGGCAAGACCGAAGAGCAACTGAAAGCTGAAGGCGAAGAATATAACGTGGGAACCTTCCCGTTTGCGGCGAACGGTCGTGCCATGGCTGCCAATGCCGCTTCCGGTATGGTCAAGATCATCGCAGATGCGAAGACCGACCGTATTCTTGGCTTCCACGTGGTGGGTCCGCAGGCGTCTGAAATCGTTGCCCAGGGCGTGATCGCCATGGAATTCGGTTCAAGCGCAGAAGATCTGGCCCTGACCTGTTTCGCGCACCCGACTCTGTCCGAGTCTGTGCACGAAGCGGCCCTGGCCGTTGCTGGCGGTGCGATTCACGTCGCCAACCGTCGCAAGAAGAAGTAACGCATTGCCGGAATACGGGGCGCCAACTGGGGCGCCCCGCTGCCATCATAACGGCGGCTTTTCGCATGCGTGACCGGCAGGCCGAGGCGATCCCTGGCCTGCCAGAACGAATTCGTTCCAGCTGCACCAATGGCGGTGCACTGACGGGTTCATTTCCGTACGTGGTTATCCTCCATCAATAGACGGGACATTAACTATGAATTTGCACGAATATCAGGGCAAGCAGCTGTTCGCTGAGTACGGCCTGCCCGTATCCAAAGGCATTGCCTGCGATACTCCCAAGGAAGCCGTAGCAGCGGCAGACGAAATCGGCGGTGACGGCTGGGTAGTGAAAGCCCAGGTTCACGCCGGTGGTCGCGGCAAGGCCGGCGGTGTAAAGCTGGTCAAGAGCAAAGAAGAGATCCGTGAATTCGCCGAAAAGTGGCTGGGTAAGAACCTGGTTACCTACCAGACCGACGAAAACGGCCAGCCAGTCAGCAAGATTCTGGTTGAATCCCTCACCGACATCGATCAGGAACTTTACCTGGGCGCTGTGGTAGACCGTGGTTCCCGTCGTATCGTTTTCATGGCCTCCACTGAAGGTGGCGTGGAAATCGAGAAGGTTGCCGAAGAAACTCCGGAAAAGATCCTGAAAGCCGAAATTGATCCGCTGGTCGGCGCGCAGCCGTACCAGGGTCGTGAACTGGCATTCAAGCTTGGCCTGGAAGGCAAGCAGATCGGTCAGTTCACCAAGATTTTCCTGGGCCTGGCCAAACTGTTTGAAGAGTGCGACCTGGCTCTGGTTGAGATCAACCCGCTGGTGATCACCCCGGCTGGTGACCTGCACTGCCTCGACGCCAAAGTAGGTGTAGACGGCAACGCACTGTACCGTCAGAAGAAAATCCACGAGATGCACGATCCCTCCCAGGAAGACTCCCGGGAAGCGGAAGCGGCCAAGTGGGAGCTCAACTATGTTGCGCTGGAAGGCAACATCGGCTGCATGGTTAACGGTGCTGGCCTGGCCATGGGCACCATGGACATCATCAAGCTGTCCGGTGGCCAGCCTGCCAACTTCCTGGACGTAGGCGGCGGCGCAACCAAAGAGCGCGTTACCGAAGCGTTCAAGATCATCCTGTCTGACGACGCAGTACAAGCCGTTCTGGTTAACATCTTCGGTGGTATCGTGCGCTGCGACATGATCGCTGAAGGCATCATCGGTGCTGTTAAGGAAGTGGGTGTTAAAGTACCGGTTGTGGTTCGTCTGGAAGGCAACAACGCTGACCTGGGCGCCAAGGTTCTGGCCGAAAGCGGTCTGAACATCATCGCCGCCACCAGCCTGGCGGATGCCGCAGAGCAAGTCGTTAAAGCCGCAGGGGGTAAATAATGAGCATCCTGATCAACAAAGACACCAAGGTTATCTGCCAGGGCTTTACCGGCGCACAGGGTACTTTCCACTCTGAGCAAGCCATTGCCTACGGCACCAAGATGGTTGGCGGTGTAAGCCCGGGTAAGGGCGGTACCGAGCACCTGGGCCTGCCGGTGTTCAACACCGTCCGTGACGCCGTAGAGCAGACCGGTGCCGAGGCTACCGTGATCTATGTACCGGCGCCGTTCTGTAAAGACGCCATCATTGAAGCGGCTGATGCCGGCATCAAGCTGATCGTATGTATCACTGAAGGCATCCCGACCATCGACATGCTGTACGCCAAAGAATACGTTGACCGCAAAGGCGTTCGCATGATTGGCCCGAACTGCCCGGGTGTCATCACTCCGGACGAGTGCAAGATCGGCATCATGCCAGGCCATATCCACAAGAAGGGTAAGGTTGGCATCGTATCCCGCTCCGGCACCCTGACTTACGAAGCCGTCAAGCAGACTACGGACTACGGTTTCGGCCAGTCTACCTGTATCGGTATCGGTGGTGACCCGATTCCTGGCTCCAACTTCATCGACATTCTGGCCCTGCTGCAGGAAGATCCGGAAACCGAAGCTATCGTGATGATCGGTGAAATCGGTGGTACTGCCGAAGAAGAAGCGGCTGCGTTCATCAAAGAGAACGTCACCAAGCCCGTGGTTTCCTACATTGCCGGTGTTACTGCACCTCCAGGCAAGCGTATGGGCCACGCGGGCGCCATCATCTCTGGTGGTAAGGGTACTGCAGACGAGAAGTTTGCCGCCCTGGAAGACGCCGGTGTTAAAACCGTGCGCAGCCTGGCCGAAATCGGCAAGGCCCTGAAGGAAGTGACCGGCTGGTAATCAGTCCCGTTTCAAGCCTTTAACAAAACCCCCGGATTCGCGAGAATTCCGGGGGTTTTGCGTTATGGCGCCGGTGTTTTATATCGCTTTGCTTAACGCAGCGAGGTGTAAAGACTATAATGCCCGGTCAGCCTGATTTCCTGAGCCACCTCCGGTGGTGAAACCAGGCGCCTAATAAACAGAAATAAGGAGTTCGTGCTTTGAGTTCTGTAGATTCCCAGCAAAGGGTTTTGTCCGGTATGCGACCGACCGGCAAGCTTCACCTCGGCCACTATCACGGTGTGCTGAAAAACTGGGTGAAACTCCAGCACGAGTATGAGTGCTTCTTCTTCGTGGCAGACTGGCATGCCCTGACCACGCAATACGATGACACATCCGGTATTCAACAAAGTGTGTGGGACATGGTTATTGACTGGTTGGCCGCCGGTGTTAACCCGGGGTCGTCGACCATGTTCATTCAGTCTCAGGTGCCGGAGCATGCGGAACTGCACCTGTTACTCTCGATGATCACCCCGCTGGGCTGGCTGGAGCGTATTCCTACCTATAAGGATCAGCAGGAAAAGCTGCGGGAGAAAGACCTGGCAACCTACGGGTTCCTGGGTTATCCGCTGCTTCAGACTGCGGATATCCTGATGTATCGGGCAGGCAAGGTGCCGGTGGGTGCCGATCAGGTCTCCCATGTGGAAATTACCCGGGAAATCGCTCGCCGTTTCAACCACATCTATGGCCGCGAGCCCGGTTTCGAAGAACAGGCTGAGGCGGCTATCGTCAAGATGGGTAAAAAGAACGCGAAACTCTACCGCAGCCTGAAAAAGCGCTATCAGGAAGAAGGTGATTTTGAGGCACTGGAAACCGCTCGGGCCCTGCTGAAAGAACAGCAGAACATTTCTCTGGGTGACCGCGAGCGGCTTTATGGCTTTATTGAAGGCGGCGGCAAAGTGATCTTGCCGGAACCTCAGCCGCTGTTGACTCCGGAATCCAAGATGCCAGGGCTGGATGGCCAGAAAATGTCCAAGTCCTACAACAATTACATTGGCTTGCGTGAAGATCCGGACAGTGTTGCGCAAAAGATCCGGACCATGCAAACCGACCCGCAGCGGGTGCGCCGGACAGACCCGGGCGAACCGGAGAAGTGTCCGGTCTGGGGTATGCATAAAGTCTACTCTGACGAGCAGACCTGCCAGTGGGTACAGGAAGGCTGTCGCAGCGCCGGCATTGGTTGTCTGGACTGCAAAAAGCCACTGATCGATGCCATCATCGAAGAGCAGAAGCCGCTGCATGAGCGCGCCCGGGAATACGAGAGCAACCCGGATCTGGTCCATTCCATTTTGCAGGAAGGGCGAGAGCATGCGCGTGATGCTGCCCGCGATACCCTGGAAGAAGTCCGTGCAGCGATGGGGCTCAGCTACCGCTGAGTCCTGACTGCCAATAACGTCAAAGGCTGGCAAAGGCATGACCGAAGACACCAGGGAGCCGGAAGAGGCGCAGGCAACGACACCGGAACAGGTGCCGCTGGCGCTCGTGTCCGGCAAACCCCTGGTGGACATCCCGAAGGATCTTTACATCCCGCCGGATGCGCTCGCGGTTTTTCTGGAGGCCTTCGAGGGGCCGCTGGATTTGCTTCTGTACCTCATTCGCCGCCAGAACATGAATATCCTCGATATTGATGTCAGTGAAATCACCCGCCAGTACATGGATTACATTGGTGCAGTGGAAGCGATGCGGTTCGAGCTGGCAGCGGAATATCTGGTGATGGCGGCCACCCTGGCGGAAATTAAATCCCGTATGTTACTGCCCCGCCAGGAGAGTGACGATGAAGACGATATTGACCCCCGGGCAGAGCTGATTCGCCGGCTGCAGCAGTACGAACGCTTCAAGAAGGCTGCGGAGGATATCGATGAGATCCCGCGCATGGAACGGGATACCTATCCGGCTTCCGCTGCTTTACCCAAGCTTCCGTCATCGCAACCCCATCCGGACGTTGATATGAAGGAGCTGTTACTGGCGTTGCAGGGTGTTTTGCAGAGGGCGGATCTGTTTACCAGCCACCATGTCGAGAAAGAGCGGTTATCGACAAGGGAGCGGATGTCCCACATTCTGTCTGTGCTGCAGGGCGACCGGTTCGTAACATTCGAGAGCCTGTATACCCTTGAAGAGGGCCGGCTTGGCGTGGTGGTCACCTTTCTTGCCACACTGGAACTGGTGAAAGAACAGCTGATTGAAATCGTTCAGGCGGAAGTGCTCGGCCCCATTCATGTCAGGGCGCGGGCGGCAAGCTGAAGGATCGAGTGACACTATGAACGAAGAACATCTGACCCGTATTCAGGCTATTGCGGAGGCGGCACTGTTGGCGGCCGGCAAGCCGTTGTCTCTGGAGCAGCTGCGCGAGCTGTTTGGCGAAGATGAGCGCCCGGCCCGGCAGGTGATGGAGCATGCGCTGATGATGCTGGAGCAATCCTGCGAAGGCCGCGGCTTCGAGCTTCGCAAGGTTGCCAGCGGGTACCGATTGCAGGTCAGGGAAGAGTTTGCGCCATGGGTTGGTCGGCTGTATGAGGAAAAGCCCCAGCGTTATTCCCGGGCGCTTCTCGAAACTCTGGCCCTGATTGCCTATCGTCAACCCATCACCCGTGGCGAGATCGAGGATATTCGTGGTGTTACGGTAAGCAGCAATATCATTCGAACACTGCTTGAGCGAGAGTGGGTGCGCGTGGTCGGTCATCGGGATGTCCCTGGGCGGCCTGCCATGTATGCCACCACACGCCAGTTCCTCGATTATTTCAACCTGACCGGGCTGGATGAACTGCCTCCGCTTTCTGAGGTGCGTGACCTTGAGGAAATCGGTCGGGAAATAGAGCAGAACATGCAGGGAGAGATCAAATTCGACTCTCCTGATGGTTCCGGTGCCAGTCCGGACTCTGACTCGGAGTCCCAGGCGCCTGAATCGGATCAGACACTTCACTGAAACCCAGGTTTCAGCCCCGTATATCAAGGATATCTACCCTTATGGCGGCAAAAGGCCCCGAAAACAAAACAGCCCGTAGCGATCAGTCTCTAAGTGCAGGCCCCGAGCGGGTGCAGAAGCTGCTTGCCCGCGCCGGCGTTGGCTCCCGGCGGGAAGTGGAAGGCTGGATAGAGGCCGGTCGACTGCTGGTTAATGGCGTTCCGGTTCAGCCTGGCCAGAAGGCTTCCACTTCTGATCGTTTTGAGCTTGATGGCAAGCTGCTGGATGTGAGTTCAGCTGCCGAAGTTGTGCGTCGGGTGCTGATTTACAACAAGCCAGAGGGCGAAGTAACCAGCCGGAAAGACCCGGAAGGGCGGCCCACGGTGTTTGACCGCCTGCCGCGGCTCAAGGACCAGCGCTGGATCTCCATTGGGCGTCTGGATATCAACACTACCGGTCTGGTGTTGTTTACCACCGACGGTGAGTTGGCGAATCGCTTGATGCATCCCTCCAGTCAGATTGACCGGGAATACGCGGTTCGGGTATTCGGTGAAGTGGATGACGCCATGATTGAGCGCCTGAAGGAAGGTGTGCTGCTTGAAGACGGCATGGCCAAGTTTACCGATATCAGCCCGGCGGGTGGCAAAGGTATGAACCAGTGGTTCCACGTAACCTTGCTGGAAGGTCGCAACCGGGAGGTGCGTCGCCTTTGGGAATCTCAGGGCGTTCGGGTGAGCCGTCTCAAGCGGGTACGGTATGGACCGATCTTCCTGCCCAGCCGGTTGACCATGGGCCGTTGGGAAGAGCTGGATCAGAAGGGTGTTGATACGCTGAGCCGTGCCGTCGGGCTCGGCAGCGTTGCTGTACCCCAGAAAACTCCGGGAGAGCAGGCTGCCCATGATCGCAAGCGCCGCAAGAGTCCTGGTAAATCACTGCAACGGACGCGTAAAGGTGGAAGCTGGCAAGTCGCCGATGGTGCGCCGCCAAAAGCCCGGTCAGATTCCCGCGGGAAGCCATCTGCAGGCAAGGGCAGAAAGCCCGCACGCTGAGGCCTCTCTTCAGGAAATACTTGCGAATACCCGCGTGCAGTTTCTGCCGGCCGCCTTGGCCCGGTAGAGTGCTTCGTCGGCCCGGGCAAGCCATTGCTCGGGCTGTTCATCCGTCAGATGCATCGCCACACCGCAACTGGCGGTAACCGTCAAAGGTGTTTCACCGCCGTCCACTCGAATGCTTTCAATGGCACCCCGAATTCGATCTGCTACATCACGGGCTTCCTGCTCGTTGGTATGAGGCAGGAGAATGGCAAACTCCTCACCACCAAAGCGATAGACCGTGTCGGAATTACGCAGGGCCTGCTCAAGCTTTTCTGCGGTGCGAGCGAGAATGTGGTCGCCAACCACGTGGCCGTGGTTGTCGTTAATCAGTTTGAAGTGATCCAGATCGCACAGGATCAGGCTCCAGGGGGCGCCGTGTCTGTCCGCCATGGCGCTTGCGCGCTGGAGCGCCTCATCCAGTGCCCGTTTGTTGCCAATGCCTGTCAGGGAATCCGTCAGTGCGGTCTGTTCGATGGCAATGAACTGGCAGGCATTACGAATATGGCAGATCGCACCGGACAGCATCATCTCGATACCCGTCAGCTCGTCATCGCTGAATCGCTGGCGACGGTGTAGCGTCAGAGTGCCATACTGGTGACCTTCCAGAGAGAGACGGTACTCGCAGCGATGGGGCCCACCCATGCCAGTGGAAAAAACGAAGTCCTGACGGGCAATGCGGTGCCTGTAATTGAGTGAGTCGAAAGGCACCATGTCTGTCATCTCCTCCGCCAGAATCGACAGTTGCGCCTCGAGGGAGAGAGTGGTGCTCAGGCGTCTGGCCAGCCGGGCCATGACATCGGAGGTGTTGTTCCAGTCCTGGAACGACTGCTTCAAAGCGGCAAGCCGCGCGGGGCGGGAAGTGTTTGGCCGGATCGATGTCAGGTTTTTCACAGTAGGACGCTCTGCTGGTGACAAAGTGATTTGCTGTACCAATAAGCAGAAAAAATGCCATAAGATAAAAAACCAATAAAAACAACAGGGAAATGTCTCTTTTTAAAGTCGATTCCATAAACTGGCAGATAATATTTGCCTGGTTGTCAAAATTCCGGCAGCGGGTTGCCGGTTCTGAAGACGTGCAATCGAAATGTCGGACAAAGGGGTGGGGCTGCCAAAAGCCTGTGATAAACTCCTGCGCTTGAATGTACCAAGTGAGCTGTCGATTTATGAGATTTCAGGCACCGGAAAGCCTATCCGAACAGATTGCCCAGCATCTGGGGCAGCGCATTGTTGTTCGCGATCTCAAGCCGGGAGAGCGAATTCAGGAGCTCAAGGTCGCCGGCGATCTGAATGTCAGCCGCGGCTCCGTGCGTGAGGCTCTGCTGATTCTGGAGCGGCGTCATCTGGTTGAGATCTATCCCCGGCGCGGGGCGGTGGTGTCGGAGCTGACGATAGACTCGGTGAATGCCCTTTACGATATTTACATCGATCTGCTGTGCATGTTGGCTCGCAAGGTGCTGGAGCGTTGGCCAGGTGAACAGCTCGGCGGCGTGATGGGGCAGGTTAATGAAATGCAGGCGGTTATTGATGCCCTGAACTCGAATGCGCCCGATGCCGCAGAGCGGGTCATTGAAGCGGGGTTCGGGGTCATGCAGTATGCCTACCGTCTGGTTGACAATCCCTTTCTTGAGGAAACCCTCGAAAACTTCCGTCCCGCCATCAGCCGGACCTATTACGTGGCGCTGGATCATTTCCGGAGTGAGATCGCAGAAACCGGTACCTTCTTCCGTCGTCTGGCCGATGCTGCCGTTGAGGGCGATTCCGAGCGTCTGCAACGGGTTATTCAGGACTTTGGCGAGCATCAGCGCCACCAGGTTCTGAGTATTCTCACGGAGGAGACCGCCTGATATGCGGCTGAAGTCCATCAAGCTCGCGGGATTCAAATCCTTCGTTGATCCCACTACGGTGCCTTTCCCCTCCAACATGACCGCGGTGGTGGGCCCTAACGGCTGTGGCAAGTCCAATATTATCGATGCCGTTCGCTGGGTAATGGGTGAAAGTTCCGCGAAGTACCTGCGTGGCGAATCGATGACCGACGTTATCTTCAACGGTTCCAGTGCCCGCAAGCCGGTGGGACAGGCGTCGATTGAACTTGTTTTTGACAACAGTGACGGATCGGCGCCCGGCGAGTTTGTGAAGTTCAACGAGATTTCGGTAAAACGCCGGGTATCCCGGGAAGGGCAATCCGAGTATTTCCTGAATGGCTCCAAATGCCGTCGTCGTGACATTACCGATCTGTTCCTTGGAACCGGTCTCGGGCCGCGCAGTTACGCCATTATCGAGCAGGGCATGATTTCCCGGCTGATTGAGGCGAAGCCCGAAGAATTGCGGGTATACATCGAGGAAGCTGCGGGCATTTCCAAGTACAAGGAACGGAGGCGGGAAACGGAGAACCGTATTCGCCGTACTCAGGAGAACCTGGAGCGGCTGACAGACCTTCGCGAAGAGCTTGGACGTCAACTGCAGCACCTGGAGCGTCAGGCGGCAGCCGCGGAAAAATACAAAGCCTACAAACAGGAAGAGCGCGAAAAGAAGGCCGAGCTGACGGTGTTGCGCTGGAAAGCCCTGGATGACGATCTTCAGACCTGGCGCGGTAAAATCCGCGATACCGAGCTGGAACTTGAAAAGTTCCTGACCGAAAGGGTGAACCTGGAGACTTCCCTGGAATCGCTCCGGCAAGACCACCATGAACGGACCGAACACTTCAACCGGGCTCAGGCCCGGTATTATGAAGCCGGAGCCGACATCGCCCGTATTGAGCAAAGCCTGGAACACCAGCGCGAACGCAGCCGACAGACAGCGGCGGAGCTGGATCAGGCTATGGCCAACCAGCGGGAATTGGGTCGGGAACTGGAGCAGGATGAAGAAAAGCTGGCCACGCTCCGGGAAGAGCTCGACATGATCGAGCCTGAACAGGAGGCATTGGCGATACGTTCAGAGGAATCAGCCGAGAAGCTGCAGCAGGCAGAAGAGGCCATGAGTGACTGGCAGCACCGCTGGGACGAATTCAGTACCCGTTCCTCAGATGCCCGCCGGCAGGCTGAACTGGCCCAATCCCGAATTCGCTCTCTTGAAGACGCCATCGAACAACTTAAAACCCGACAACAGAAGCTGAGGGATGAGCAGACGCTGCTGGACGGACAATTGGATCGCTCGGAGCTCGAGCAGCTGCTGGAAGAACAGGAAACCCTGGAACTGAAAAGGGAAGAAACCGCGGAGCGTATTCAGCAACTGCAGGATCAGGTGTATTCCAGCCGACAGACGTTGCGCGAAGCCGAACAGAGTTCATCGGAATATCGCCAGACGGTACAGAGCCTGAAAGCCACGCTGGATTCCCAGCAGGCACTGCTGGATGAACAGATGGGAGCAGGCGACGATGCCCTGCAATCGTGGCTGGCCGATCAGGGGCTGACCGAAGCGCCGCGGCTTGCCGCCAGACTGACGATTGAGGACGGCTGGGAGTTCGCCGTAGAGCAGGTCATTGGCCGCTTCACCCAAGGCCTGACATTGCCGGAGTTTGATCAGTTGGCTACGGCGCTGGAATCGGCACCCAAAGGTTTTGCAGTGGTCAGTGACGGTGAAGCCGCGCCTGTAACCAACGGTCTGGCGGCCAAGGTAAGCGGTGTCGCAGGGGTCAGCCAACTGCTTTCTTCGGTTTACGCTGCCGATACCCTTCCCGAAGCCATGGCCAACCGCGCTGGTCTGGCGCCTGGCGAAAGCATCATCACGCGGGACGGTGTCTGGCTGTCCCGGGACTGGTTACTGATGCCAGACTCCGATGCAGCTCAGGTTGGTGTGATTGAGCGTCAGAAAAAAGTCGCGGAATTACAGGTACAGCTGGCAGAAGCTGAAGCCAGGTTGGAGCAGGCAACCGAACAGCTGGAGCTGTTGCAAGAGAAGGCTGAACGTGCGGAAACCGAACGGGACGAGGCCCAGGCACGCCACAGTGACATTGAACGGGAGCTTGGTGCTTTGGCATCCCGTGCCAGCGGCCTGAAGGCCAGGGCAGAGCAGATTGACGCCCGGCTGGCCCGCATCAGGGAAGACATTGCAGATGTAGACCTGGCTCTGGAAGAGCAGCAGGCCAACCTTCAGGAAGCCCGTGAAGAGTGGGACATCGCACTCGCATCCAGCGAGGACAGCGATGAAGAGAAAGAGCAGTTGCTGGAGCAACGGGATTCTCTGCGGGAAAACCTGGACCGCCTGCGCCAGGAAGCCCGGCACGATCGTGATCACGCTCATCAACTGCAACTACAGTTGCAGACCCTCCAGAGCCAGCGCGACGGACTACAGCAAACCATCGACCGGATGCAGATGCAGAAAGAACGGCTGGAAGAGCGACTGGATGTTCTTCGGGAATCCCGGGAAAGTGCCGAGGAGCCGATCGAGGATCTCCAGCTGCAGCTTGAAGGGTTGCTGGAGCGAAGACTGGCCGAAGAAGAAAAGCTCAGTGCCGCCCGGGATGCGCTGGAAGACATTGACCGCCAGGTTCGTGATCGCGAACAGGGGCGGAGCCGAACTGAACACCAGGTTCAGGAAATCCGGGCTCGGCTGGAAAAACTGAAGATGGAATCCCAGGCCCTGGAGATTCGGTCCGGCAACCACATCGAACAGCTCAAAGAGCTGAACGTAAAACTTCAGGAAGTGCTGGAACAGCTGCCAGAGGATGCCGAGGAAAATGTCTGGGCTGAAGAGTTGGAGAAAATCGGTAATCGTATCCAGCGCCTGGGGGCGATTAACCTCGCGGCCATTGAAGAGTATCAGGTACAAAGCGAACGCAAGACCTACCTGGACGAACAGCACAACGACCTGATGGAAGCCCTGGAAACCCTGGACAATGCCATCCGGAAGATTGACCGGGAAACCCGGCAGCGCTTCAAAGAGACGTTTGATCAGGTGAATGGCGGCCTGCAGGCCCTTTTCCCGAAAGTATTCGGTGGTGGCAATGCCTATCTCGAGTTGACCGGGGAAGACTTGCTGGAGACTGGCGTGGCCATCATGGCGAGGCCGCCGGGCAAGAAGAACAGCACCATCCACCTGTTGTCGGGGGGTGAGAAGGCGCTGACAGCCATCGCGCTTGTGTTCTCGATTTTTCAGCTCAATCCCGCTCCGTTCTGTATGCTGGACGAAGTGGACGCGCCGCTGGACGACGCCAACGTGGGTCGCTACGCGAATATGGTTAAGGAGATGTCGAAACAGGTTCAGTTCATCTACATTACCCATAACAAGATCGCCATGGAAATGGCGGATCAGTTAATGGGGGTCACCATGCACGAACCCGGCTGCTCGCGCCTGGTATCTGTTGATGTGGATGAGGCCGCCGCGCTGGCTGAGGCCTGATAGGCGTAGTGGTTGGTGAAATGCTCGCCAACCATGACAATAACGCCATCTGGGCCCGGTGTGCGTTGTATTCATTACGGGCTTTTCTTAGAGTAGCAACGTTCCAAACTGCAAACAGGACAGCAGCATTATGTCACTTAGGGAATGGTTAATTGCCATAGGTACCCTGGTTATTATTGGAATTGTGATTGACGGTGTGCGCCGAATGCGGCGTGCCCGGAAGGAATCCATGGCCATTTCGTCTGGTATGGGTGCAGACGAGCTCAAGGATTCCCCGCTGGATGATGACTTCAATCCGGAATTGCCAAACGGCGGCGCCCGCACGGTTTCCCGTTCGACACTGGAAGACCGGGGCTATCTGAAGCGCGATATGTCCGCCCCCGTAAGTGCCGATGAAGAAGACGATGTTACCCCGGAATCCGGCTGGAGCGCCCGAGATGGGGATGAAGATGATGGCATCCTGAGTCCGCCGAGGGTTGTGAAACCGGAAATAGAAGAACCCGAGTCCCTTGAGCCCGAGGTGACCAGCACTCCGGAACCAGAAGCGGATAAACCGAAAACCAGGCCCGCCCGGCCTGAAAAAGCCAAAGCCGAACCCCGAGCGGGAGAGCAGCCGGTGGTTACCACCGAAGTTGAGGAAGATACAGCCCGGCGAACGCCTGGGAAATCGCGCAAGAATCAGCCCCTGGCTGGAGCCAATCGCCCGGAGGCCAGGGAAGTGCTGGTGATCAATGTATTGGCTCGCAGCGGTGAGCAGTTCCAGGGCAGCAAGCTCAAGAGCCTTTTTGAGGCCTGCGGCCTGGAGCATGGCGATATGGACATTTACCACCGCCATGAATCCGAGGACACCACCACGCCTGTGCAATTCAGCGTGGCCAACGCCGTGGAGCCGGGCACCTTTCGCCCTCAGGACATGGCCGGGCTCAGCACCCCCGGTATCAGTTTCTTCATGAGCCTGCCAGGGCCCACCAATGCCTTGCAGGCCTTCGAGTTCATGCTTGAAACCGCCCAGTGTGTGGTGCGAAACCTCGGTGGTGAACTGAAAGACGAGCGTCGAAGCGTGATGACACCGCAAACCATTGAGCACTGTCGCCAGCGCATTCGTGAGTTTGAACGCAAGCAGCGCTCACAGCGAGCCTAATAGCCCGTCCGGACCCCAGACCCGATGACTAACGTTCCCGAAGCTATCCGGAAGCGCGTGGATTCTCTGCGCGCTACCCTCGAAGACCACAATTACTACTACTACGTTCTGGACGACCCCAGAATTCCCGATGCCGAGTACGATCGTTTGTTTCGGGAACTGCAGAAGCTGGAAGCTGAACACCCGGAACTGGCGACTGAGGATTCACCCACCCGTCGGGTAGGCAGCAGTGCTGAGACCAGTTTCGCGGAAGTCACCCACCGCCTGCCGATGCTGTCGCTGGATAATGCCTTCAGTGAGGACGAACTTCGGGATTTTGATCGTCGGGTTCGAGACCGACTGGGTGAGGACGGCGCCATTGAGTATGTCTGTGAGCCCAAACTTGATGGTCTCGCCGTCAGTCTGCACTACGAAAATGGCACCTTAACCCGCGCCGCTACCCGGGGCGATGGCTATACCGGCGAAGATATCACCGCCAATATTCGCACGATTCCGTCGGTACCCCTCAAGCTGCGCGGCTCGGGATACCCGGATCTTGTTGAGGTTCGGGGCGAGGTTTACATGCCCCGTGCCGGTTTCGAGAAACTCAACGAGCGGCTGGCAGAGCAGGGCGAGAAAACCTTTGTGAATCCCCGCAACGCTGCTGCCGGAAGTCTGCGCCAGAAGAAATCGACCGTAACCGCCAAGCGTCCGTTGGAGCTGTGTGCTTATAGTATGGCGGTGACCGACGAAACTGTACTGCCGGAAACCCATTGGGACAGCCTGCAGCTTGTCCGGGGCTGGGGCTTCCGGATTAATCCGGAAATGCGCAAGGCCGAGGGCGTGGAAGCCTGCCTGGATGCCTACAACGAACTAATGGCCAAGCGCGACAGCCTGCCCTACGAAATCGACGGCATTGTGTTCAAGGTAAACCGTCTGGATTTCCAGCAGGAGCTGGGGTTCGTTTCCCGCGCGCCGCGCTGGGCGATCGCCCACAAGTTTCCGGCCCAGGAAGAGCTGACGGTTATTGAAGATGTGGAATTCCAGGTGGGCCGAACCGGAGCGGTAACACCGGTAGCCCGGCTGAAACCGGTGTTTGTCGGCGGCGTCACGGTATCAAATGCGACCCTGCACAACATGGACGAGATCCGGCGCCTTGATGTTCATATCGGCGACACGGTGTTCATTCGCCGGGCCGGGGATGTAATCCCGCAGGTCGTGAAGGTGGTGCCGGAAAAGCGCCCGGCCAAGGCGCCGATGGTTAAAATGCCAGAGCATTGCCCGGTCTGTGGCTCAGATATAGTCCAGATTGAGGGGGAAGCCGTTGCCCGGTGTTCCGGCGGTCTGTACTGCCCGGCTCAGCGCAAGGAAGCAATCCGGCATTATGCCTCCCGTAAGGCCATGGATATTGAGGGCCTTGGGGACCGGCTGATCGAGGTGTTGGTAGACGAGGGCATGGTCAGCACCGTGGCGGATCTTTATCGCCTGACGAAATTCCAGATTGCCAGCCTGGAGCGTATGGGCGACAAATCCGCTGCTAATCTGATTGCCGCCATCGACCGCTCCCGGGAACCGGTGCTTTGGCGTTTCCTCTATGCGCTTGGCATTCGTGAAGTGGGTGAGGCAACTGCAAAGGGGCTGGCAGCCCATTTTGGTACGCTGGAAGCGATTTCCGAAGCGGATGAGGAGACTCTGCAGACGGTACCTGACGTCGGGCCGATTGTGGCCGGTCATATCCGGAGCTTCTTTGATCAGCCCCACAACCAGGAAACACTGGCGGCTCTGAAAGAGGCAGGTGTCACCTGGCAGGAAGAGCAGGTGCTTTCGGCGGATGAACAGCCCCTCAATGGCCAGACCTGGGTATTGACCGGCACTCTCTCAGGCATGACACGGGATCAGGCCAAGGAAAAGCTTGAGCAGCTCGGTGCCAAGGTGGCTGGTAGTGTCTCCAAAAAAACCGCCTGCGTTGTCGCAGGCGAGGCCGCCGGCTCCAAACTGGCCAAAGCCAAGCAGCTGGGGGTGCCAGTGTTGGACGAGGAAGGGCTGGCCAACCTGCTACGGGAGCATGGTCTGGAGGTCTGAGGGCAGCTGGCCAAAGAATCTGAGAACTCGCGCAGGTCGCTCCGGATTCAAATTGGCTACCATGGCGTTGATCTGTAACGGTGTGTAAACCGGGTGCCAGGCACCCGGGCACGGCCATAACAATAACGTCATGAAACGGATTTTTGCATGCGCGCCGATTTGTTCTCCCGCTCAACCGCCTCGGGCCGCCTCCTTGGTGTTGCCCTGATTGCCCTGGCAGCAGCCGGCTGCAAGACCGAAAAAGATCCTGACCAGCCCAACTTGTTGGGGGCCCCGCCAACCACCGCCTATCTGGGGGTGGAGTATTACTACAACTGGGGCGCCTATGGCGGCGAAAGCATTCTCGATTACTCCCTGACCAATGCGCCATCCTGGCTTGCGCTGGAAGACACCAGCAATAAGGCCCGTCAGGGTATTATCATGCGCGGTGTGCCTGGGTTATCCGGGGGCAACCGGGGTGAAGCTGATCTTGGCCAGACCGAGAATATCGAGATAGTCACCACGGACGGCCGCATGGCGGGTTTTCAGCCGTTTGATATTGAAGTCAAGCGGAACGTAATTACCCTCGACGGAGCCAACCTGAAAGAAGGTGAAAGTCAGGCGCCAGAAGATGAGTCGGAAGAGCGGTGTGCGGTGCCTGAGCTGGATGCCGGTTCCTATTCTTACGAGCTCCAGAAGTTCACGGATGAGGGCGCGCCGGATGGAACTGAGTCAGTCACCTACCCAACCAAGCGCGCGTATGTAAAAGTAAATCTGGATCAACCCTCCGTTACCGAAGTCAAAATCGCCTTTGAGCTGCGTTCTGATTTCGACCCAACTGCCTGTGACAATGACGAAACTGATCCCGCCCATCAGGACTGCAAATATAGCCGCGCCAACACCGGTGCGATTATTATCGGCGAAGACCTTGTTGCGCTCAGCGACGAACTGAATCACCCCGTTGATAAAGAAGGTAATCCTCTCGAGTACATCGAATACGACATGACTGGTGATACGGTTACCAGTGGTGTTGTGACGCTGAAGCCCGGTATTACCGAGTGCTACATTCCCTTTGAAGTGGTCGACGACCTGATTCCCGAGCCAACAGAAGTCGCGACGATGGTTCTGACCGAGGTTCGCCAGGGCATTGCCTCCCTTGGCAACGGCAGTGTTGAGGTCAAGGCCAACATTTCCATCGAGGACAATGAACCGCTACTCAGCATTGAAACCGTCAATGGCGGCAGCCGCGATACAATCAATACGGAGACGACTCGAGAGTATCGCGCTATTCTCACCGGTGACCGTAAAACCGAATTCAGAGCCAAACTGGCGAGAATTGGTGCACTGACCGGTGTTATCGAGGACGAAACCTTCGAGATTGTTCAGAAGAATGCACAGGACGACTATGACGAAATAGAAGAGCTGGTATTCCCGCTGGAGCAGGATGAAATCACCTTTGGTGTTCGCGCACTTGCCTATAACAATCAGGGGGAAGAACTGGATGACAACGCAGCGCCCATTGGCGTAGACGTCAATTATCAGGCTGGTCGGGCAGGGTATGCCAGGGGCGCTTCTGAAACACTGCTGAGGCTGAACCTGAACCGCCTGATCGCACCGCTGGCCTGGAATGATGGCTTTGTGGCAACGGATGTGGCTTTGGGCCATGAGGGCCGGGTGTTTGTTGCTGGCTACGTTCCGGGGAACAATCAGGTTCAGGTCCGCATCTATGACCAGGCAGGCGCTGTGCTCCAGGATCCTATTGATGTGACAAGCTCGGGCTTGGCAATGCCGCCGTCCGAGGTATTTCTGGACGTGGGTGTGCGAACGGTCACTGAAAACAATAACCGCGTAAATCGTTATGAAATTGCCGTTGCTTTCAGCTCTGATGAGGCAGGCCTGGGCACACCGGTGGGCGGGGTTGATGCGGTAACGGCACTGTTCCATTTTAACGGTGATTCGGGGAACTATGTTCCCAGCTGGGACGATGAAATCTATCGGATTGGCACCCCGGCCGACGATTCGGTGCGCTGGGTTGGCATAAACGGCACCACTGGCTATGTGTTGGTGGGGGGTGAAACCCGAGGTGCCTGGAATACCGGTGCCTATCAGGGCGGTACCGACAGTTTCCTGGCGCGCATTGATACTGCCGAGAACGCAGGGGCTCTGGAGCCGACCCTGGCCTGGGCGCGGCAGGTGGGCTCATCCGGTAATGAGACCGTGGTCGGTGGTAGCTCACAAGGCTCGTTGGCGCTGCTGTTCGGGTCATCGCCAATGACGCTTGATGGCCTGGGCAATGTTGGTCCGTATTTCTTCAATGGCAACACAGGAGAATCACCGACCGTGTATCAGGTAGGTGAAGACAACTCTGAATCGCTGGGGGACGGTCTTTATGGAGGGGCAGGGGTCGTGCTGGTCGGCGATGCACCCTATAGCTACCGATTCCGTGAAGCCCAGCCAGAGGACGCCGGTACCGATAACGCAGAGGATGAGATTATTCGCACACCGTTGGATAACCGCGCTGGTTTTGTTCTTGGATTCAATACTTCAGGCGAACCTCTGAGCGCGTACACCGTTGATGATGCCGATGATCTTTCCAATGAACTCCTGACCAGCGGTGTCCGGTTCGACGGTGATATCGTGGTGTCGGGCAATACCAACGGGAGTTTTGTTGAAGGTCAGGCGGCGCCGGTGTCTGGCACAGAAAGTATCCTGGCCCGAGTGGACACATCCGAATCCGGCGCAGCGTTCCGGAACTGGCGTAAGCAGCTGGCATTCGAAGGTCTGGAAATTCTCGACCTGGAAAATTATCGCGACGATGAGCTAGTGGTGCTGGCGGACAGAAACGGCGAGAGAATGGTGCTTGTCTTCAGTCCGGAAGGTGAGTTACTGACACCGATAACGCCGTAATCCTCAGGCTGGCAGGTCAGGGAGGATTCAGACCGACCCTTCCTGCCGGCCGGCATTGGCATAGAGTTTCAGGTAGTCTGTGCTGGTAACCACACCGGCGGGTTCTCCGGCAGCATTGATCACCAGCGCGGCATTCAGCCGGTGAGCGAGCATCAGGCGAGCCAGTTGATGGGCATCCGTTTCCGGAGAGGCGGTCAGAAAAGCCGGAAGTTCGATGTGAATCAGGCTTTGGTCCAAAGCCTCTGAACTGTGTTCGTGAATCCACGAAAGTAGCCAGCGCAGATCGATCAGACCTGCCACATTGCTATCGGCCAGCACCACCAGATGATGAACTCCGTGTTCTTCCATGGTATCCAATGCCTCTGCGACGGTGGCAGAAGCAGGAACCGAGAACTGGGCTGGTGAGCTGATGTCAGCGACTGGCAGGTAAACCCTTTCTTCCCGGCGTTCGCCGGCGGCAGCGGCACCATATTCCTGAAGCGCGCGAAAGCGGCTGCCACCGCCACCGCTGTGGACTGCCTGCTGGAACTCGGCATCGGTAGCCTCGCTATGTTCGGCAGAAATGGCCTCAGACTCCGACAGCTCGGTGACATCACCCACCCGGCGACTTCGGAACGCTTCGGGTAACCGGGTCCCGATTGGGCGCCCGGGTTCACTGACGAAAATGGACATGATTCCACCTCTCCGGGGATTCTCCCCTTTACCACCACCTTATGACCTTTTATCGGCCGCCTGACCGTTCGCTATAGCACGAGTTTATTACTATCCGGTTAGTTGGTTCCGGTAAAGACGTCCCGTTTCCACACGACGGGCGAGCCGGGTATTCAGGCAGGGCGGTTGCTCGCAGATCCGGTCGGCCAGATATTCAGCCAGCAGGGGAGCCCACACCAGGCCTTTGCTGCCGAAACCCGTCAGTAGAAAAACGCCGGGCTGGGCTGGCTCGTCGCTGGCTGGGCAGGGACCAGCCACCGGCTGATAGTCGTGTGTGGTGCAGCGGAATGCCACGCGCCCCTCAAGATGTTCTGCCTGTATGTGCTCTGAGATGTTTACGGAGGGCAGCAGTTCCCGAAGTTGGTCGAGGTTTTCCTGATTCCCCTCGGGCGTTGGTTCCGGGTTATCGTCATGCAGATCAAATGTGGCACCGGTTATGGCATTGCCTTGATAAGCGGGGTTCAGGTATTTGGTGCCACAAATAACCACGTCTGGAAGTTGGCAGTCGTCTGCGGGTATCCGGGTGACCTGTCCGCGAATTGGCTTAAGCCGCAGCGACTGGCCTTCGGGCACAGGAGCAAGAGCGCCGGTTTCGTGGCCGGCGGCAACCACAACCTTAGTTGCCCTGAGTGATCTTCCGTCACTGGCGTTTATTACCCAGTAATTTTCCACCCACCGCAGCGTATCAACCTGAAACTCGAAAATCGTGCGGATGAGTGGGTGCTCAATCAGCGTTTTGCACGCACGGGCCGGTTGTAGCCAGCCGGAACCTGGGAACCAGAGCCCTTCGCACTGGACCGGCATGCCGGCAATACGGCTTGCTTCGCCGGCTTTCACGGCCGCCAGCAGATTTTCAGGGTAGGTGTTGCGTTCCAGAAATCGCCTTTGGCGATCGTGTTCCTGATCCGTTGCTGCAAGCTGCAGCAAACCACTTGGGTGCCAGAACTCGCCCTGCCAGCGTTGGTAGAAGCGTTGACTGAAGGAAAGTGCGGTGGCCGCGAGCTCTGTCTGATCGTTGTACTCGACACCGAGTTTTACATACAAAGCCCCCTGGTCATTGCCGGAGGCGCCCGCGCCGGGGCCATTGGCCTGGTCGATAAGCACTACCGGAACGCCCCGTTCTGCCAGATTGCGGGCCAGGGTGGCACCGGCAATTCCGGCACCAATGATGGCGATGGGCTCCGCTCCTGCGGCGGGTGCAACGGCCTGTTCCGCCGCAGGAAATCTGCCGGTCAGCATCTCCCGCTTGCGGCCGAAACCGGGCACTTTCAGCATGTCAAAGCCCTCATCGGCGAGAGCGCGACGAATCCGACCGACCGAAGTAAAAGTGGCAAGGGTGGTGCCCGGTTTACTGTGAGCACGAATCTGCTGAATGGCCTGTTCGAGCCACATGTCGGGGTTCAGTGACGGCGCAAATCCATCCAGAAACCAGGCGTCGGCCACGAATTCCAGTTCGTTCCAGGCGTCCAGCACATCGCCAAAATAGAGGGTAAGCCTGATGGCGCCGCCGCCAAGCACCAGGCGGTGGGTTCCTTTTATCAGCGGAGGGTAGTTCTCAATCAACTCCCGGGCCAGGGGCTGCAGCCCTGGCCAGCTGTCCAAGGCCTTTTCCAGATCGGCCAGAGACAGGGGATAGCGCTCGACCGAGATGAAGTGAAGAATTGCGTGGTCTTGCTCGTCGGGGCGTTGAGCGAGCCACTCTGCCCAGGTTGCCAGGAAGTTGAGCCCGGTGCCGAAACCGGTCTCCGCGATCACAAAATGGCTGTTGCTGTTCAGTGCTGCGAATCGCCCGGGCAGTTCATTTCTGTCGATGAACACATAACGGGTCTCGGCCAGTCCGTCATCTCGGCTGAAATAGACATCGCCAAAGCGGGCCGATTCAGGCACTCCGTCTCGCCATATCAGTTCCGCCGGTTCCATGGCCGGCGGAAGAAGGTCGGGGGTCATGGGGCTCAGTTGTCTTTCGTGATTTCTTCGGCGGACTCGATAATGACCGGGCTCACCGGGACATCGGCCATGCCACGCTGGTAGCCGGTCTGAACCCCTGCGATACGATCAATTACACCCATGCCCTCGGTAACCTTGCCAAAAACGGCATAGCCCGGGCCTCGCACTCCGGCATTCAGGAAATCATTGTTGGCCACATTAACGAAAAACTGGCTGGTGGCAGAATCCGGCGCATTGGTCCGGGCCATAGCGATGGTGCCGCGAAGGTTGGGCAGGGTGCTGGTGGCTTCGTTCACAATCGGGGCTCTGGTTTGTTTGCGTCCAAGATTCTCATCGAATCCGCCGCCCTGGACCATGAAGCCGGGAATCACACGGTGAAAGATGGTGCCGTCGTAAAATCCGTTGTTTACGTAGGCCAAAAAGTTTTCAACGGTTTTTGGAGCGACGTCGGGCCGCAGCTGAAGCACGAATGCGCCTTCCGTCGTCACAAAGCGGACCTCCGGAAGTGCTGTTTCTTCGCTCTGGGCCATGGCTGGTGAGGTGGTCAGCAGAGTGGCAACGAAGGCAAACAGGACAGACATCACAATCGAGATGTGTTTTACGGTATTTGTCATTTTAAGGCAGCTCTCTGTTACAGGTGGTGACCAGAATACTGAGATAATCCGGTTATTACGAAGTTTGAGCAGATCTTAACAGATCATTACGCCATTAAGGGTAAATCAGAACAGCATGCTCAGAGGTTGTGGGCTACGCTTCACTTGATTGTTGAATACCGGGCCGGGTTGTACGGTGATCACTGATACTGCAGGAGGAATCTGGTGAGAATCCGTCAGGGTTTTGAAGAGAAATCCCGGCTTGGCCGGTTGCTGATCAATCGTGGCTATCTGTCTGAAGGTCAGCTGGAAGAAGGACTTCGTGCTCAAAGGGAAACCGGCCAGCGCCTCGGTGAGGTGTTAATCGCTGCCGGCTGGATCTCAGAGCGGGAGCTCCACCGGGTACTCAAGCATCAGTCCCGTTACCGTAACGCAGCGGCACTGGTTACCATGGTCACTCTGCCATTTCAGCCCCTGGTTTCACTGGCGTCCAGCAACACCAACGCAGGGCAGATTGGCGCTGAAGCGGGCGAGCTCTATGCACGGGGCGATCTCACGCCCTTGTCGGAAGAAGAAATGTCAGGGGTGTCTGCTCAAAGCGGTATCGGCCTGATGGAGCGCCTGGAGGCGGTTTCTTCCATGCCTGGCAGCGCCAGGGACAATCCCTCAGGTGACTCTCCCGATGTCGACGTGGTGGAAGGAATCAGGTTGGCGGCCAACGTGTTCGTGCCGGTGCTCAGCTTTCTGGATTCCGACCTTACGATTTCGGGTGTGCATTACCGGGACTCAGAGCCTCGCTACTCGCTGCAGGAAGACGGAGGCCTGCGGCTGGCATTTCCTGAGCGTATTGAGGAAATCCGGATGGACAACATTCGTGTGATGGGCGGGCAAACACCGCCCATGGGCAATGTCAGTATCCGGGATATCCGCTTTCACCCCGATTCGCAGATGACCATTTACACGCGCTGAAAGCCGTGCCCTGAAACGAAAAATGCCCGGAAAATCTCCGGGCATTTTATTTTCTCTGGGCGCTTGGTGTATCAGGCACTGGCCAGAATATTGGTGCTTGAGACGTTGGTCTGCTGGCCTTTGGCGCCATAGAGCTTCTGCTGGGCGGAAGCGCCTCGGAAGATGTCGGTAAGGCGTGACAGGCGCTTTTGCAGATGCCCAAGGATTCGGCCGTTGTTCTGGTTCACAGCCTGACATTCGCGCAAGTGGGTGTCTGCGTCTTTCCAGAGTTGGTGGAGCTCATCCATGCCCGCGGCCCGAATGAATCGTGATGGCTCTCCTGCGTTGGGCTTGTAGCCCATATTCACCAGCAGGTGAATTTTCTTTTTGGCGCGTTCACGAACGCCTTCAAGAATCTGGTTCTTCCGGCTGGTCATTTCTTGCAGGGGCTGGATATCCGCAGAGGAGAGCACGGATTTTTCCTGGTGGAGAAGTTCCGCCAGCAGCTCAAGCTGGCGGATATCTTCCTGAAGAATCGCTTTCAACTGTTCATGTGCGTTCATGCTTTACTCACCCGAAAATGCTTTTATCCATCTCAAGCATTTTCTGGGCCAGTTTCTGAGCATCTACCTTGTAGGTGCCGTTCTCAAGAGCAGAACGAATCTGTTCGATACGATCATCGTCCATTTCGGGGTAATCCCCCAGCTTCTGCTCAAGTTGCTTCAGGTTTTTTGCCTGATTGCTCAGGTTCACATTTTCACCGCGGGCAGCGGGGCTTTGGGCCTTGGCTTGTTCGCCAGTTGTCGCCTGTGAGCCCTGGTTGCCTGTGGCTTTGTCGGCCGTGGTGCGAGTGGTGTTGACCTGGCCTGGGCCAATTCCATTTAAGTCAACTGACATATCAATACCTGCTTGCCTGGGGCCACATCAAAGTGGCGTATTCGGGTTTATATCTACTTAACGGCAAATCCGCGCCATACTTTAGTTACAAAACGGAAAACATTTGCCGCTTTTGCTACTTTGCTGCCTTACATCGGAATTTCGACCCGCCCGGGGCCAACCGCACGGGCTTTGACTGTCCGGGACGAGCGGAGATTCTCTACCAGAACCTGCTCTCCAACCCCTGCACTCGCCAGTGCTTTACCGCGAGAAGACACCGAAAATGAGCCTGAACGCGCGGTGATAATAACATGATCGCCCCGCTCAATCGCGTTGGGGGCTTCAAGGAGATCCGGGGTCATTACCGTGCCGGCATTCACCGGGCGGCGCATCATCATCCCTGAAATGGACTCTTTGCGGGTGAGTACTCCGCGGCGACTGGCGTTGATCTGAACCGAATTTACGGTTACCAGATCCTGTGTCAAACGCTCCCCGCGCGCCAGGGGGCGAGCCGCTACCAGGGCAGGGCCATGAACCTCAACGCTGGTGGTCACGTACATTTTCCAGGGGCGTTCACCACTACACGATACCAGCACAGACGGGCTGGTGGTTTGTAGAGGATCGCCCGCAAATTCGGTGTTCAGCCCCTGATCGCAGGCGGCAAGGGCGATGCGGCTGTCGATAGCGCCGACTTCATAGCTGCTTTCATAGCCCTCGGCTGCAAGGGTTTCGGACCACCTGACCAGAAACGTCTGGGCGGCGTTACGGATGGTTTCAGCAGTGGTACGTTCTGAAGACTGAGTGACCGGGCTCAGTAAAAGGCACAATGCAGCCAAAAAGATGATTCGCATACGCACCGGTTTGTCCTATGCTGTCTGTATCTGTGTGTTTTGTCGAAATTCGTTAAGGATTCGGGTTCTTGGGCCGTTAACCCTTAACAGGTCTGCAGGCGTCAAAGAATTGTCTTGGACATGCCTGAAACCACCTTACAATGATTTAAGCAATATTGATGCCGGTATAGGCACGCCAGGAGTAAAGCATCATGGCAGGGGTATTAGACAGCGTTAACCAACGCACCCAGCTGGTCGGTCAGAACCGGCTCGAACTCTTGCTGTTCCGTTTACGGGGGCAGCAGATGTACGGCATCAACGTATTCAAGGTCAAAGAGGTGCTTCAGTGCCCCAAGCTGTCATCGATTCCCAACAGCCGGAGCGTGGTTCGAGGGGTTTCCCACATCCGCGGTGAAACCATTCCGATTATCGATCTGAGTATGTCGATTGGCTTGCCGGGTATACCGCAGGAACAGCTGTCCACCAGTTTCGTGATCATCACGGAATACAACCGTAAAACTCAGGGCTTTCTGGTAACGGGCGTAGACCGGATTATGAATATGAACTGGGAAGACATTCTGCCTCCACCGAAGGGTGCCGGAAAGGATGTCTACCTCACGGCGGTTACCAAGATTGACGATAAACTTGTAGAAATCATAGATGTAGAAAAGATTCTTGCAGAAGTTTCTCCGCTCAGGGAAGATGTGACGGAAGAGCTGGTCAGCCGAAGTGCGGAACGGGTTCCCGGCCATTTGCCCGTGCTGGTTGTGGATGATTCTTCCGTGGCTCGCAGGCAGATTGAGCGCTGTTTGACCGCTATCGGAATGGAAGTGGTTACCAAAAACGACGGCAAGCAGGCGCTACAGTATCTCAAGGAGATTACCCAGGACGGTTCAAAAGCAAGCGACCACCTGTCTTTGATTATCTCTGATGTTGAGATGCCGGAAATGGACGGCTACACCCTGGTTACCAGAATCAAGGAAGATCCGGCGCTGAAAGAAATGTATATCATGCTGCATACCTCGCTGAGTGGCGTCTTTAACCGGGCGATGGTGCAGAAAGTGGGCGCAGACGATTTCATGGCGAAATTCAGCCCGGATGAGCTGGCCGAGCGAGTAATGGAGATTATTGATCAGCACTAGTGCTCGGCTGACGGTTTCACCCACGAAGAGATCCAATGAAAGCGGACATGACGCCCCAGGAATACGAAGCCTTTAAAAAGTTCCTGCAGGATGCGTGCGGCATTCTGCTGGGTGATAACAAGCAGTACCTTGTGAAGAGCAGGCTTCGGCGGATACTCGAAGAAAACAGCCTGAACTCCCTTGGAGAGCTTCTCGAACGATTGCAGAGGCCTGGTCGGGCGGGTTTGCGCGAAGTGGTCATCGATGCGATGACCACCAACGAGACGCTGTGGTTTCGGGATAATCATCCGTTCCGGATTCTGCAGGAAAAGCTCTTGCCGGAGTTCGCCGAGCGAAATTCACTCCAGCCCCTGAGAATCTGGTCTGCCGCCTGTTCTACTGGCCAGGAGCCGTATTCTGTAGCCATGGTGGTGGACGAGTTCCGCCGTACCCGGCCTGGTAAGCTACGGGATGTAAAAATCACCGCAACGGACATCTCCAAAAGCGTGCTGGAAGTTGCCCGCCGTGGCGAATACGAAATGATCGCCATCGGCCGGGGGCTTTCCCCGGAGCGCCAGAAACACTTTTTTACCCCCTCGGCCAACGGTGGGTGGCAGATTCGCCCGCAAATCAAGTCCATGGTGGAATTCAAGGAATTGAACCTGCTGGACCGATACATGCTGGGCAAGTTCGACATCATCATGTGCCGAAATGTGCTGATCTATTTCTCGGCGGATCTGAAAAAGGACATCCTTACCCGGCTGCATGGGGCGCTGAACCCCGGGGGCTACCTGATTCTCGGGGCCTCCGAGTCTTTGAACGGGCTTCCCAACCTCTATGAAATGGTTCAGTGTCATCCAGGCATTATCTATCGCAAAAAATAGCCGGGAACTGTTAAATGCGGAGTAGGGTACCGATGTGGAGAATCTGAACCTCCGGCATCTCTATTATTTCTGGATAATTAGCCGCGAAGGCTCCATTGCCCGGGCCAGCGAGGTACTCGACCTGGCTCCCCAGACCCTCAGCGGCCAGCTTGCGACCTTTGAGGGCGCGGTGGGCGGCCGGTTATTCAGCCGCGAGCGCCGGCAACTGGTACTCACAGAACTCGGCCATATGGTTCGCAGTTATGCCGATGAAATCTTCGAGCTGACCGGCCAGTTGTCTGAAACCTTGAGGGCGGGGCCTGAACACAGGCCGCTTTCGCTGTCTGCGGGCATATCGGCGTCTATCCACAAGCTGATTGCCTATTACCTTCTTCACCCCGCGATGAAACTGAACCGGCCCGTGCAGCTTGAATGCCGGACCGGCCGGACTGAAGATCTCCTGCTGAGCCTCAAGCGCAAAGAGCTGGATGTGGTGCTGACCGACAGAATGCCCCAGGCTGAATCACCTGAGCGGTTTGCGGTTCATCCGTTGTCCCGGTCTACCATCAGTCTGTTCGCTGCACCTGAACTGGCGGAGAAACTCAAAACCGGTTTTCCTCATTCCCTCAACCACCAGCCGCTGCTGGCGAACGCCACCGATGCGCCGTATTTCGAGAAACTGATGCACTGGTTCAACCTCAATAATGTGCGAATGAACCTGGTTGCCCGAGTCGATGACAGCGCCCTTATCAAGGTGTTTGGTCGCGAGGGAGTTGGTGTATTCGCCGCCCCTACGATGATTCAGGATGAGGTGTGCCGGCAGTATCAGGTGGCTTTGATTGCTTCGCTCGATGAAGTGACAGACCAGCTGTTCGCGGTTACCCGAAGCCGCAAGCTGGCCCACGAGGGTGTGCGGGCAATCTGTGAGGCTCGTCAGGGGATCTTTGAGCGCTAGGCGCCAAGCTGTTAAATCCTCGAAAAAGTCGATGTTTTTTGTTTAAGAAAACTTATTTTATCGAAGTTTGCGCTGCCCCATCATGGGACCGTATTCCGCAGTATCCAGAGGAGCGCAGTTATGAAAACGATTCACAAGTTCAGACTCGAACCTGGTAAAGAGCCTACCACCCTGACCTTGAGAGAGGGCTATGAAGTGGTACGCTGCGAGTATCTGGTGCCGCATAAGGCGGTTTTCCTTTGGGTACAGCAGCCATTGAATGTAACCACTCCCACGGTGGAACGGCAGTTCCGGGTAGCAATGTCGGGTGAGCCGGTTCCTGATCGGTTCCAATACATCGATACCGCTCTTGATCCGTTTGGTCCTGAGGCCTATCACGTTTTCGCTGTGCCAGCGGGGGAATTGCTCCTCACTGGTAATGGCCATGAACGGGCCAGTGATGATTTGCTGGGTGGCGCCGGGTGGCAAGGACGCTATGCGTCCTGATTGCTCCGGCTAGCAAGCAGTGTTGCACGCTCTCTTGGGCCCCGATTGGGGCCCTTTTTATGTTTCAGGGGAATGATTGACCGGTAAGTGCCCGGTTTTTACCCAGATGACCGTTTCGTGCTCTACGAACGGATGGTGTTGGCTCATGTGGGGGCTGCGAATCCAGCTCCCGGCGGGATAACGTCCGTGTTCATCACAGAATTCGCCGGACAGCACAAAAATCTCTTCTCCACCAAAGTGACGATGTGGCTGAAAGGTCTCGTTTGGCGGCCACTTCACCAGGGCAACGTGCTCATGCTCGAATTCGTGCAACGGCATAACCTGTAAACCGCCAATGCCGGGCAGCCAGTGGCCGGCATTGGTATCGATTCTGACCGTCGCGGTATCTCTCGGGTCGAACTGATGGAGTTTGACCAGCAGGGTGCAGCCCTCTTCGCTGAACGGTGCATGACTGCTGCCCGGAGGATTCCGAATGTAGGTGCCGGCCGGATAGTGGCCGGTCTCGTCGGAAAAAACGCCTTCAAGCACCAGAATCTCTTCACCCAGAGGGTGTTCGTGGGTAGAGAAGGAGGAGCCGGGCTTATAGCGTACAACGCTGGTGGCGTGGCCCCGCTCGGCTTCCTCTCGGGCCAGTGGCTTGCGCTCAACGCCTGCGGCGGGGCTGGGGACCCAGTGCTGTTCGTGGGTATGAATAACAACGCGCTGGGAAAAATCCATGTTGAGCATAACGTGTCTACCTTCTGTCATTCACTTTATCAGGGCCTGAATGTCCCGGAAGTGTGGGTGCTTGCAGTGAACCATCCACTCAAAGGCCACCATCTCAGTGGTAACAATGCGGGCGCCGCTCTGGTGCAGTCGATCCAGAGCTACGTCCCGATCAAGTTCGCTACGGGACCCGGTGGCGTCAGCCACCACCCATACCTTGTAGCCGGCATCCAGGAGGCTCAGGGCGGTTTGCAGCATACATACGTGGGTTTCGCAGCCTCCGATGACAATGTGTTGCCGGCCTTCTGGCAATTCGTCGATGAGTCCGTCCGGGCAGGCGTCGAAATGGGTTTTCGCCAGGGTTTTGTTGCACAGCTCCTTAACGCCTTCCAGATTCGGCCCAAGTTTTTCAGGTATCTGCTCGGTTGCAATCACGGGTACGCCAAGCAGTCCGGCGATGGTTGCCAGCGTAATGCAACGCTCAGCAACCGCATCGCCTTCGCTAATGGCAGGCATTAGCCGTACCTGAACATCGATGAGCAACAGGGTGGATTGGTCGGCTTTCATCAGCATGGTCATTCTCCTGAACGTGTTGAGCGGGTTTCCTGAAAGGATACGCCATGGCTGAGAGGTTTGTTATGTCCGAGGCCATCGTAAGGCCCTTAGGAAAATTTTTTCGATGAATTCAAAACATGGAGTTGCCAAACGCCGTCAAAACCATTAAAGTTTGCGCCCTCAAATGAGCGACGACATCGCTGATTTGAAACAGTTTATTGGAGAGGTGGCCGAGTGGCTGAAGGCGCACGCCTGGAAAGTGTGTATACGTTAATAGCGTATCGAGGGTTCGAATCCCTCCCTCTCCGCCAATACAAAACCCCAGCAGAAATGCTGGGGTTTTTTGTTGGTTCTCTCTTACGCAACTCCTATCGACTGCAGAACAAACACCCCGGTAGTTACCGTCACACTCGCCAGCAATGTCGTCAGCGCGATAATGTTCGCTGCCATGCGATCGTTGCCGCCCAAAGCCTTCACCATCACGAAACTGGCTGCTGCCGTTGGGCTGGCGAAGAACAGGAACATGAGCCCGAGTTCGCGCCCTTCAAAGCCGGCCAGCCAGGCTACAAATGTGCACAGGGCCGGCAAAGACACCATCTTCCAGATGGATGAACCCATGGCCGGGCCACTGTCACTGCGGATGGCTTTCAGCGAGACTGTTGCGCCGATACAGAGCAGGGCGAGCGGAAGAGTGAGAGAGGCAAAGTAGTCGCCGCTCGTCATTACCCAGCCTGGAAGCTTGATTTCAAAGGCTGCGAACGGGATGGCCAGTACCACCGCGATAATCAGGGGGTTGCGGGTAATGTCTCGAAGGGTGTTGCTCAGGCTCATGGTTTTTCCCGGCTGATAAGCCAGCAACACGATCACCGACAACGAGTTGTAGACCACAATCACCAGACCCAGCAGCAGCCCCCCGGCCGAGAGCCCATAGTCGCCATAGAGGTTGGCGGCCAACGCCAGACCAACGATACCACAGTTGCCTCGAAACGCCCCCTGGACATAAACGCCGCGATCCTCTTGCCGAACCCGTTTTATTGCCCAGAACCAGACCAGGGCAAAACTGGCCAGGGTCGCCAGGAAGTAGAACGCCAGCATGCTGATGCTGAGGGTGGTATCCAGATCGGCTCTGATGATGCTCAGGAATACCAGGGTGGGGAGTGTGGCCTTGAAAACCAGGGCAGAGGCGGTGGCGATGAAGCCCTGATCAATCCAGCCAATGCGCCGAAGGCCGATGCCGATAAAGACCATGGCGAATACCGGCAGCGTGGTCTCCAGCGTATACAGAAAGGTATCAAGAAGACTGCTCAATGTGTGGTCCTGAAGTCAGAGAATTCCTGAGTGGCCGGCAGTTCCTGGGCTGACACCTCATCGACCACAGCACGTTCCGGGCCTTCGTGACACCATTCATGCAGTGCCTTGAGCTGGAGTGGCTCGCCCTCTGCCATAATTTCGACCCGGCCGTCGGGTAAATTTCGTACCCAGCCTTTCACGCCCAGTTCCCGGGCTTTCTGTTCGGTGGATGCCCGGTAGTAAACGCCTTGGACTTTGCCGCTTACCAGCAAGTGCCAGCGATTGATGGTCATCGTGTTCCTCCTTGCGTTGATTGCAAGCAAAAAGGCCTCCGCAAGGGAGGCCTGTGATACCGCATTATAACGCCTGTCAGTCGAATGTTCTCGACCGCACTGAGTCTGGCTTCAGGAAAGGCTTGTCTCCGGTGTTGTCGTGGTCACCCAGTAACTTGCCATCGGATTCCCGAACCTGACCATACATGGAATGTTTGTGGAAGGTGGGGCCGAATTTTTCAGCGGTTTCCTTCACATCGCCCGTGTAGCGCGGATCTTGTGGCCGCTCCTGGCTGTCCATGTAGAAGGCGATATCCCAGGCCTCCTGATCGGTCAGGGAGTTGGGCTGCCCCAATGGCATGTTGTTCTTGATAAAGCCAGCTGCGGTATGCAGGCGCACAATACCAGCCCCCCAGTTGTTGGACATATCTCCCCAGGGGGCCGGGAATACTGTGTGGCCGTCGATACGCAGGCCTGTCCCATCTTCAGCGTGGCACACCGCGCAGTTTTCCTGATATAGCTTTTCACCGTTGGTGTAGCTCAGTTCAGCCGGCCGCTCGGGCGCCGGGAAACCCCGGCCATAGATGGGCTGTTTGGGGTACATCTCCACACCTGTCGCCAACCACTGATGGTAGGCAGACAGTGCCAGCATATCGTCACTGCCGTACTCCAGCGGCTTGCCGTTCATGGAATAGGTGAAGCAGCCTGCAATCCGTTCCTCCAGGTTGTTTACATGGCCGTTCTTGCCGCGATAGCCGGGCAGGGTGACGGCAGCCGGCCAGATAGGCGCGCTGAAAGGCGTCCGGCCTTCGCCCAGATGGCAGCTGGAACAGTTCATATTGTTGAACACGTTCTTGCCACGCAGTTGCTGGGTGTTGGTGAACAGGTCATAGCCCCTGCGGATAACCTTTTTCAGTTCCGGATGGATGTCGGCTTCTTCCAGGTCTGCCATGGACGGCGGAATGTGTACCAGTTGGTTTTCGTTCGGGGCAGGAAAGCCCATGGCGGTGAGCTGATCGATGTAGGCCTGGGTTCTGTCGTCATTGGCCGCAGCGGTTATCGGAAGTATTACGCAGCCGGAGAGGGCGATGGTTAGCAGTGTGCGCATCATGATCTTTGTCCCTCAGTTGTTGGGGGTGTTCTGGTTGGCAAGCCAGACGGCGACCGCGTGAATGTCGGTATCGCTCATACGGCGTGCAATGGAGCCCATAAGATCCTGGGGATCGTTCTTGCGGGTACCTTCCTTCCAGGCTTTCAGTTGTGCCTCGATGTAACCCGCGTGCTGGCCTGCAATGCCGGGAAATACGTCGCCAGCACCCTGGTTCCCGGGGCCGTGGCAGCTTTTGCAGGAAACAACGTATTGGGACCAGTCGCCACGCTGAGCCAATTGTTCGCCCCTGGTCAGAAGTGCTTCATCGGCTTTTTGGCCGCCTTCACCAGCGGTGGGTTCAAGCTGGCTGTAGTAGGCCGCAACGTCGGCAATCTTTTGATCGTCCAGCATGTTGACGAAAGGCATCATGGTGGGGCTGGTCCGGGAGCCATCTTTGATGTCATGCAACTGTTTGGCCAAATAGGTGGCATTCAGCCCGGCCAGCCTGGGCCAGGATTCTCCACCTTCGATGTGTTTGCCGCTGCCATCGGCCTGGTGGCACGCTACGCAGAGGTTGGCGACCTCCTTGCCGTTTTGTGGGTCGCCAGATACCGCAGCAGATGCACTACCTGCCGTGGTGGCCAGCCCGATTGCGGCCAGTATCACTGGGAGTTTGCTCACGGTCGATTGTCTCTCTCTTGTTCTGAATAAGTACGCTTTAGCACTGATGGTTATGTGCTTATAGCCGTAGTGTGGCCTCAATTCTTGCTTGACGAAGGTCAATAATGCAAGGGAACCCCTCCGAAAGGCGAAGATGGAGATGCACATTTCGGGATTTTCGTTTACTGTCCTATTCAAAGAATGGCATCAAAGAGCCATCCTGCAAACGAATGAACAGGGACAACTATGGCGACCGTCAATCCATCTCAGGAAGAGTTACAGAAGATTCTTGATGAAATCCCCAAAGATCAGCCTGTTGTGATGCTGAATCTGCTTCGGTTCAGGGACAAGGCTGCATACAAGGATGACAGCGAAGACTGTTCCGGAAGGGATGCTTACAAGCGTTATATGACAGAGGCTGCCCGCAGTGTCTCGGAAGTTGGTGCCGAGGTGATCTGGTCTGGCCGTTCCGTCGGTTCGCTGATTGCGCCGCCGGATGAATCCTGGGATCAGGTGCTGCTGGTCCGCTACCCCTCCATTAACGCGTTTCTGGCGATGATTGAAAGCCCGGAATACAAGGGCGTGGTGAAGCACCGCACGGCCGCGCTGGAAGATTCCCGGCTGGTGGCCAATGTTGAGGGCACCCCCTGATTTTCGGGTGCCTTACAGAATGCCTGATTGCTGAATGGCCATGTAGGCTGCAGTGCCGGCCGCGATAGAAAGCAGCGCGTTTCTGCGCCACAGGTGAACGGCAACCACCAGTAATCCGGGTATCAGCGCATCTGCGCCAGGTGCCTGTGCCTGCCAGTCCGCAGACCTCTGCAAAAATACTGTGGCCAGTAATGCCATCACGGCTGCGGGCAGGAAGCGCCCGATGTGTTTCACCAGAGGATGGTCCGTGTGTTTTTCAAAGAACAGGAACGGCACCACCCGGGTCGCAAACGTGGCCAGTGCGGAGATGGCAATAAACGCCGCCAGGTAGCTGCTTTCACCCACGATCTGCTTCTCCTGCCATAGTGTCGGTGCGGTATTTCCGGTAGTGCAGAAGAAGCACTGCAGTAACCAGTACAATGCCTGCTATCAGTTGATGGGTTGCCGGCACCAGCATCATGGCAAACGCAGCTGCCGCCGCCCCCGCCCACACCGGAAACGAATCCCCCAATGCTTTCAATTGTTCGATGGTGAGCACAATAAACAGCGCCACGAGTGCAAACTCAATGCCGGTACTGTTGAAGGCGACAGTCTTGCCGAGTACCGCACCCAAGGTGCATCCGACAATCCAGTAGCCCTGGTTCATGGCCGTGATCCGGAAGTCCACATGCTGTTCCTGTTCGCGATTGGCCGAACGGGGGCGGCTGGTGAGCAGGGAATAGGTTTCATCGGTCAAACCGAAAATCAGATACGCCTTACGCCAGCCGGCGCCACGGAATTGTCCCAGCAGCGACAACCCATAGAAGAGATGTCGAGCGTTCAGTACGAACATGGCAACGGCCACCTCAACCAGTCCGGCGTTGGCAGCCAGCAGGCTGACCGCCAGAATCTGGCCGGCACCGGCGTAGATAACCAGGCCCATCAGGGGGGCAATCCACCAGGGATAATCCAGTTGCGTGGTAAACAGCACACCGAAGGCCATACCAAGGGGGATGTAGCCAAATAAAATCGGCAGAGTGAGTTTGAAAGCGTGGTGATTCATTAGCATCCGAACGGAAATAAAAGAGCGATGATAGTGATTTAGCAGTTATTTTTGAAGATCGCCAAACGTAGTATCGAAAAAATGACGCAAGCAAATACATAAAAGTGTCATAAAACGGGCATACCCTCCGACCGGGTACACCTGATCGGAGTTTTTATGCTGACCACTGTTCGCGCCAGAATCCTGGCGTTTGCGTTGCTGTCGGTGGCTGCTGTTGCCGGCCTCACGTTCATTGCCTGGATGATCATAGCGAAAGCCGAGCATACCTCGCAGGCACTGGTTGGAGAGAGTCTCGAGCAATCCTGGATGCTGGTTGATCTGGAGCAGGACCATCGACTGCTGCAGGATCTGGCTTACAAGATCAAGGCACAGCTTTTACTGTGGGACGAAATCGATCCTTTGTTCACCGAGTTGGAGCGCTCAATTCCCCGGCACTGGCAGAGGATTCAGGAGAATCCCGGGTTAGGCACCTGGTCACGGGACAATCGCGAGCAATATGACCGGGTCGTGGCGCTGATGGCGGACATGAAACAGGGAATAGGCCAGCGCAGCTACTATGAAGTGGGAAAAATCGTCGATTTTCAACTGTTCCAAGCGTTGGAGCCCATGCTGACGGCGATAACTGAGCGCCAGAGAGCCAGTCGCGATGGCGTTACTGCGAGCGCATCGGAACTGTTGCATTATCTGGCAGACCAGCAGAGGTTCCTGCTTGGTGGCGCCCTGGTCTTTCTTGCGTTGGTCGCGGCGATGACGCTCTGGCTACGGACTTCGGTGATCCTTCGCTTGCAGGCCATGGCCCGGGATGTGTCGGCCATGGAGCAGAACGCTGATCTAACCAAGATCCTCGCGGTAAAAGGTCGTGACGAGGTTGCCGGCGTGGCCGGAGCTATTGAACAACTGGTCCGGCGCTTTGAGGTGTTTGTTGAGGATGTTCGGTCAGCGGCTTCAGGCCTTGATGCACGCTCTGCCAGCCTGGATAGCGGAGCGGAAGCACTGCAGCAAACCTCCGAAAGCACTCGTCGCCAGATTTCCGATGTGGCTCAGTCTATGGCTTCCATCGCGGATCAGGCGTCACAGATCGAACAGGCCACCGAGCACTCTGCAGCAACGGTGATGCATGCAGTCAATGCCAACAGCGAAGTCCGTGAGGGGCTGGCTAACAGTGAGAAAGGCGCTGACCACACGGTTGAGGTGATTGGACGGGTTTCTGAGTCGATCACCGCGTTGATAGACGCAACCGGAAAAATCGAGCAAGTCACCGGCGTGATCGCCGATATTGCCGAGCAGACCAACCTTCTGGCCCTGAATGCGGCGATTGAAGCAGCCAGGGCGGGCGAACACGGCCGGGGATTTGCCGTGGTGGCAGACGAGGTACGCACGCTTTCGCGTCGGACCTCGGAATCCACCGCCAATATTCGCCAGTGGGTGCAGGACCTTGTCGTGGGTGCAAACAACGCAGACTCACTGTTGGAAGATATGGCGGGCGCTGGCGAAATGAATCGCGCTAATCTGCATGCCCTGAGAGCGCACCTGGAAGGTCTGGCGGCTCAGTTTCATGAGCTGCAGCGTCAGAGTGAGAGTGTGCAGGGTGCGGTTGCCTTGCAGCGGGGTGAAATCGCGAGAGTGGGGCGTCGTGCGGAGGCTCTCGGTGAGAGTGCTGAGACCCTGACTCTGAATGTGGAGGATACCCGCCTTGTCAGTGAAGCGCTTAGGCAGGAATCGGTGGGCATGAAGCAGCTCATTGCCCGTTTCCGCACCCGCTCTCCAGAAACGTGATGATGTGTCTTCATCTGCGGGGGTTCTTGTCTGGCTCATAAAACCGTAACATACAGCGACTGACTGGAGGTTCTATGAGTAACGATGCAGTGCAGCCTTCCGATCCGGACCCGCGAGAAGAAAAATTTGTAGTAGACACGGGTTTGCTTACGGCTGATCAGCTCGAGGGCCTGGCCGAGGAATACTGCACCCGTTATCACGGGTTGAATGACACCGAAAGTCCTCTGGCAGAGCGGGAGCGCGTACTTGAAGCTGTGCGTAGGGGAGAACTGGTGGTCTGGTTCGATCCGGTTGAGAACACCGCCGGCCTGGGCTCCCCTTCCGGCAATAGTCTGTGATCAAGGTGCCCATTTTGGCAGCTTTTTTTCATGCCGCCTACCGGCTGACGCTGCTAACCGTTACAATCGGCCTGTTTCCTCATACCTGACGGCGAGGTGAGTTTTGATCAGGGTATTGGTTGTTGATGACCACGAGCTCGTACGCTCGGGTATCACTCGCATGCTGGCTGACAATCCCGATATAGACGTCATTGGCCAGGCTTCGTCTGGCGAAGAGGCGATTGACTGTGTGCGTGAAAACCGTCCGGATATTGTCCTGATGGATATTCGCATGCCCGGTATTGGCGGCCTGGAGGCGACCCGGCGCATTCTTCGTATTGATGATTCCATTCGCGTTATCGTGGTTACCGCCTGTGCTGACGACCCCTATCCGGCCCGTGTGATGCAGAGCGGCGCCACCGCGTATGTCACCAAAGGCGCTGACATTCAGGAAATGGTGCGGGCCATTCGTAAAGCCCATTCCGGCCAGCGCTACATCAGCCCCGAAATTGCCCAGAAAATGGCACTGAAACAGCTCGGGGGTGAGCGGGATGAAGACGGCGAGCTGTCGTTGTTCGAGCGCCTGTCTGAGCGCGAAATGCAGATTGCCATGATGGTGGTGGATTGCCAGAAGGTTCAGGATATCTCCGACAAGCTGTGCCTGAGCCCGAAAACCGTAAACAGTTACCGTTACCGGATTTTCGAAAAGCTGGAGATTTCCAGTGATGTGGAACTGGCGCTGATGGCAGTAAGGCTTGGATTGCTGGATGCCGACAAGGTCTGACCCCGAGCAATCTCCCGGGAAGTTCGACAGCCAGAATTTCCTGAAACAACTGACAGAACGCCCCGGTGTCTATCGCATGTATGACGATACCGGTGGCATCCTCTACGTGGGTAAAGCCCGCAACCTTCGCAAGCGCGTCAGCAGTTATTTCCGTAAATCAGGCCTGGCCCCTAAAACCGAAGCCCTGGCGGGCAAGATTGCGGCCATTGAAGTCACTATTACCGGCAGTGAAACAGAAGCGTTGCTGCTGGAACAGAATCTGATCAAATCGCTGCGGCCGCCCTACAATATTCTGTTGAGGGACGATAAGTCCTATCCCTATATCTATCTCTCCTCGCATTCGGATTATCCCTCGCTGACCTTTCGGCGGGGCCGCACCAAAAATGGTGGTGGCACCTGGTTCGGGCCCTTTCCAAGCTCGGGAGCGGTCAAGGAAAGTCTTAATATTCTACAAAAGGTTTTCCGCATAAGATCTTGTAGTGAAAGTTATTTTAGAAACAGAACCCGGCCATGCCTGCAGTACCAGATCAACCGCTGCACGGCGCCGTGCGTCGGCTATATCAGCCCTGAGGAATACCAGGAGGATATCCGGCACGCCAGCATGTTTCTGGAGGGCAAGAACCCGGCGATTATTCAGGACCTGATGCAGTCCATGGAGGATGCATCACGGGCGCTGGAGTTTGAGAAAGCCGCGGCGTACAGAGATCAGATCAACAACCTTCGCCATGTTCAGGAGCAGCAATCCGTAGACGGTGAGGGAGGGGATGCAGATGTCATCGCCATTGCTCAGGATGCCGGTGTGGTCTGCATCGTTGTGATCATCGTTCGTGGCGGGCGGGTTCTGGGCACCAAGGATTATTTTCCTCGCTATTCCCTGGAACAGACCGAAGGCGAATTGCTGGCCTCGTTTCTGGGCCAGTACTATTTCGGTGGCGACACCCGGCGGGAGATTCCGCGCGACATCCTGGTGCCGGTGGCGGTAGACGGGCAGGAATTATTGTCGCAGGCCCTGTCGGAAGCGGCGCGCAGGGAAACCCGCATCCGCGGCAATGTGCGGGGCGAGCGTCGGCGCTGGCTGGAGCTGGCGATGACCAACGCCCGGCAAACCCTGCTGACACATCTCGCCAGTAAAGAAACCGTGTATCGCCGATTGCTGGCCCTGCGGGACCTGCTGGAGCTGACGGAAACGCCTTCCCGTATGGAATGCTTCGATATCAGCCACAATCATGGGGAAAATACCGTCGCATCCTGTGTGGTTTTCGACGAGAATGGGCCACTGAAAAGCGATTACCGGTTGTATAACATCCAGGACATAACCGCCGGCGATGACTATGCCGCCATGCGACAGGTGCTCACCCGGCGTTATCGGCGGATGGTGAACGGCGAGGGCAAGCGGCCAGATCTGGTGTTTATCGACGGTGGTAAGGGCCAGTTGAATATTGCTCGTGAAGTGTTTGAAGAGCTAGGAATTTCCGATATCCCTCTGATTGGTGTCGCCAAGGGTGTGACCCGGCGCGCAGGGATGGAGCAGCTGATTGACGCCTTAACTGGGGCCGTATTCCGAGTACCGGCGGATTCTCCGGCGCTGCACCTGATACAGCATATTCGGGATGAATCCCATCGCTTTGCCATATCCGGACATCGGGCCGGGCGAGATAAAAAGCGGCGCCAGTCGACCCTGGAAGGTATCGAAGGGGTTGGGCCAAAGCGCCGGCGCGAACTGATTCGCTATTTTGGTGGCATCCAGGAACTCAGAAAAGCCAGTGTTGATGAAATGGCGAAAGTGCAGGGCATCAGCAAATCATTGGCAGAGACCATTTACGCAGCATTGCATGACCAATAGGAACACCATGAATTTACCGAACATACTGACCATGTCCCGTATCGTGATGATTCCGGTATTCGTTGTGATCTTTTACCTGCCCATGCAATGGAGTTACCTGGTTAGCGCCATCATATTTGCTCTGGCAGGTCTGACGGACTGGCTGGACGGGTACCTGGCCCGCAAATTGAACCAGAGCACGCCGTTCGGCGCTTTCCTGGATCCGGTGGCTGACAAACTCATGGTGGCAGTGGCGCTGGCTGTCTTGATTGAAGAGTATTCGGCGGTACTACTGACTATTCCCGCCACCGTGATTATCGGTCGCGAGATTGTGATCTCGGCGTTGCGTGAATGGATGGCCGAAATGGGCAGCCGCGCCAGTGTTGCCGTGTCCTATATCGGTAAGATCAAGACCACCGCTCAGATGGCGGCCATTGTCGGATTGCTGGCGTTTCCGCCGGGTAATTTCTGGGCTTATGTGGCCATCGGTCTGCTATACATCGCAGCAGTGCTGACCCTGTGGTCCATGATTCTTTACCTTCGTGCCGCCTGGGCTGACTTGTTTCCGAAAGAGGCAGGTTAATTGGCCGGAGGTTCCTGGGCCATACACTGGTGTGCCCAGGTGACTGTGGTCACGGATGAATGTGCACTGGCATTACTGAAGGCCTCCATCAACTCCCCCAGCGCGGTGCTTTGTGCGTTCGCCCTGGCTTCATAACTCCTCACACACAAGCTCCGTCTGGTGCGATTATCCATGAGTTGCTGATGCTGCCTGATCACCACCCGTGTGCCAGTTTCACTATTCTCAGCATGAAATCCGGTCAGCTCGGAGACCAGGGTTAACTGCGACGTTGCCGGGCTGGTGTCGGTCATCACATTCGCGAACGCGCCGCTTGCCCGGAAGGTTTCCAGCAGGTGATCGCGAACGACCACGGGAATACTCTCTCGCCATCGGGCGCCTGCCAGGGCCCGGTATTCGTAAGCCGACGGTTTAATCAGAATACGAGCGCTGTCCAGCGGGTCAGAAGCCAGTGGCGTATCTACCCGAAGGCTGACCGACAGCGCCTGGTCAAATGCTGGCAAGTCGCTCGCTGGTGCCAGCTCCATCAGGCGAGGGGATTCGGGCACCGGGAAGACCGTGCAGCCAGCCAGAACCAGGCCCAAGGCGAGAGCGGATAGCACTTTCATTGTTCGTACTCCTTGATGCCGGTGCCGCCCCACAAGGTTCCGGTGGGGTCCTGCTCCAGCCTGCGGGTAAACGAGTTCAGGTTGCGCAAGGTGCTACGCAGCTCCCGCAATGCAGGGGTTATTTCTCCCAGACCCTGAAGCCCAGCGTCCAGCGCCAGTTCATTGTCGCCGGTGAGGGTGTCCAGTCGATCCAGGGTAGGTTGAAGGGTGGTCAGCGCCCTGGACATGGCCAGGAGAACCGGTTCCACCCGCTCATCCAGTACCTCTCGGGACCTGTCTGCCGCGGCAGACACCTTGATGGCAGCTTCTTCGGCACGGATGCCGGCTTCATCGAACCGGGTCATCAGCGCCTCAAGCTCGCCGCGGCTGGCCAGCAGCGATTCACTGGCCTGGCGGGTGTTCTCAAGAATTTCGGCAATGTTGCTCAGGTTGTCTTCGGACATCAGCCGGTTGGCATTCTCCAGCAACTGCTCTGCTTTGCCGAGCATGGCCTCGCCGTTGGTCAGCAGGTTACTGAAGGCCGAAGGCTCGGCGGTTATCAGCGGTGGATTGTCTTTGTGGCCTTCAAGAATGGGGCTGTCTGGTGTGCCTCCGGTAAACTGTATGCTCATGCTGCCGGTTATGTTGGCCAGTACCAGGCCCGCGCGGGTATTCTCCCGTACCGGAATATCCTGATTCACCCTCACCAGTACCCGCACATGGGCGGGGTTGTCCGGCGCCAGGGTAAGATCCAGCACGTCGCCCACCGGGACGCCGGTATAGAGGACCGGGTTACCCTTGGCCAGCCCGCCAACCGGGTGATCAAACCCGATCCGGTAATAGGCCCAGTTAGTGTCGGTAGATGATTTGCCCAGCCACAGAGCAAACAGCAAGGCAGCGCTGACTGCCGCAAGCGTGAAGAATCCGATGATAACGTGATGGGCCTTGGGCTCCATTAACCGGGCTCCTGTTTGGTTAGCCTGTTGTGGGCTGTAATCGCCGCGCGGCCACGGGGACCATGGAAGTAGTCCTGAATCCAGCGATCGTCGGTTTGTGCCACCTTTTCCAGAGTATCGGCAACCAGCACCCTGCGTTGAGACAGAACCGCAACACGGTCACAGGTGGTGTACAGGGTATCCAGATCGTGGGTAACAAGAAACACCGTAAGGCCCAGTGCGTTGCGAAGGGTGACAATCAGCTCATCAAAGGCGGCAGCGCCGATCGGGTCCAGACCGGCGGTTGGTTCATCCAGAAACAGGATTTCCGGGTCCAGCGCCAGCGCCCGGGCCAGGGCCGCCCGCTTGACCATACCGCCGGAGAGTTCGGCCGGGTATTTCGTGGCGGCTTCTGGTGGCAGGCCGGTCAAGGCCAGTTTCATTCGGGCCAGTTCCTCCGCTTCGGCCCGCGACAGCCGGGCGTGTTCAATCAGCGGCAGCGCGATGTTCTGCTCAAGGTTCAGTGAGGTGAACAAGGCACCGCCCTGAAACAGAACCCCGAAACGTTGCTCATAGCGAGAACGTTCGGTGGCGGATAATTCCGTCAAATCTTCACCAAAAACGGTGATGTGCCCGCCGGATGGTGGATTCAGGCCAACAATACTGCGCAGTAGAACGGACTTGCCGGTGCCGGAGCCGCCGACCACACCAAGAATCTCCCGGGGATACAGATCCAGATCGAGTTTCTCATGAACGATGTGGCTGCCGAACCGGTTGTCGAGTGCGCGTACCTGTATGACCGGATGATCCGCCATGCCTTACCAACCCATTTCCATGAAAAACAGCGCTGCCACGGAATCCAGCAGTATCACCATAAAGATAGACTGCACCACGCTGGAGGTGGTGTGTTCCCCGACAGACTGAGCACTGCCGGCCACTTTGAAGCCTTCCAGGCAACCAATGACGGCGATCAGAAATGCGAACACCGGCGCCTTGCCAAGGCCGACCAGGAAGTGCTTCAGGGCGATATCCCGTTCGACAATGGCAATGAACTGGCTGGGTGGAATGTCCAGAGCCACTGCGCAGACCACAGCCCCACCGACCATGCCCGAGATCATGCCGATAAACGTGAGAATGGGGAGGCTGAACATCATTGCCAATACCCGGGGAACGACCAGCAGTTCCACCGGATTGAGACCCAGGGTGCGAATAGCGTCGAGTTCTTCATTGACTTTCATGGCGCCAATCTGTGCGGTGAATGCACTGGCGGTTCGGCCGGCCAGCAGGATGGCTGCCAGAAGTACGCCGAACTCCCGCAGGAACGAGAACGCCACCAGATCCACGGTGTAAATGGTTGCGCCAAAGTCCTCAAGAACTGTCGCGCCAAGAAACGCAACCACGGCGCCAACCAGAAAGGTAAGCAGGGCAACAATGGGCAGGGCATTCAGACCGGTGTCGTGTAGTGCCGCCACAAAGGGTGTTATACGCCAGCGAGTAGGCCGGGGCAGGATGTAGAACAGGGTGCCCAGCGTCTGGCCAATAAACCCCGCCAGCAACCAGACAAGTTGCCACAGCGTGGTCACCTTCTTTCCGATCTCCGCCAGGAACGCCACGGCAGGGTTAACGGTTGCGACATCCGCCGATGGCTGATTCATGGCTTCTGCGACGGCGTGGATCAGGGCACGCTGTTCATCCGGTAAATCGGCCTGGCCCAGAGCGCTGATCAGAGCCTCGCTGCCGAGCAGTTTCACCATCAACGAAGCGCCGGCGGTGTCCAGGCGGCCCAGGCCGGAAAAATCCGGGTTGCAGGCGGCTGCGCGAGGTTTCAGGGCAGTTGTTTGCCGATTCAGGGCGGAATAGTGGGACAGAGTCCAGTCGCCGGAAAACTTCAGCGTATGGCCACCGAATTCGGCGTTACCGGGAGTGTGGGCGCCAAGTGGCTGAGATAGGCCTGGTTCATTTGCCACGGAGTCACGGAGTCCCTGTTTGAGTTCTCTGAAAGCTTAAAGATTCCAGTGGCTGTCTGCCAGTATTCTGCGTTCTTCTTCATCGTGACTGGCCAGTAGCATGGTGATGCCCCGGGCTTTCTCTTCCAGCAGCATGGCGTACAGAATCTTCCGGGTCTCGGTGTCCAGGCCAGTCATCGGCTCATCCAGCAACAGCAATGGTTGGCGCCGCAGGATGGCTCGCAGCAAGGCAACGCGCTGGCGTTGGCCACCGGAAAGCTCGCCAGGCATTCTGGGACCGAAACCTGCTAACCCGGTGCGTTCCAGTCCGGCTTCAATGGCGTGGCGTTGAGATTCATCCAGCTTGAGACCGGGGTGAATGCCAAGGCCAATATTGGTAAAGACATCCAGGTGCTCGAACAGGTTGTGTTCCTGGAACACGCTCGTTACCGGGCGCTGCCAGGGTTTTAGCAAGTGGATCGGCTTGTCCTGCCAGAGAATCCGGCCGCTGGCTGGCGGGAGAAAACCTGCAACCAGACTGAGCAGGGTTGATTTGCCGGAACCGCTCGGGCCCTGGATGGCCAGACATTCACCAGCAGGCACGGAAAAATCGAATCGCCAGAGATGGCCGTCAGGGCCATACTCGAAGGCCAGATCTTTGATCTCAAGCATGTTCAGGCTCCGGCAGTGGTTGGCTCGCAGCGGAAGTTGTTCTGGACTTAATGCCGGGAACACCGGAGAGCGATACAAAAATCAGTATCAGTAGCCCCAACAGCCAGAGTCCGGTACCTGCGGCCTCCCCTAAGCGGTAACTACCCAGTTGCTGATATAGCAAAACGGGGAGAGTGGGTTTGCCGGGACTGCCGAACAGGGCGATAACACCGAAGTCACCCAGAGATAATGCCACACCATACGCCAGGGCCAGAGCAACTGGACGGCGCAGATACGGCCAATACAGCCATCGCCATCGATACCAGCCCAGGATGCCCAGTTGGTCTGCCTGTTTGAGTGATCCGGAGTCCAGGCTTGCGAGAGGTCCGCGCAGTATCTGTAGCACAAACGGCACGGCCATCAGCCCGTTGATCAGTGCCACCAGGAACCAGCCCTGCATGGTATTCCCCAATTGCGGCCTTAACAGAATAAAAAGTCCGGTCCCCAGTACCAGAGGCGGAACGATTAAGGGGAGATAGCCGGTGACGGCTGGCACTATGGCCAGCCAGCGCCGACCAGCCCGGTTGGCGGCTGCCAGAGTTAGCAAGGCAACGAGCACCGAGCCCAGCCCGGCTGGAAGGGCGATGAACAGGCTGCGGGCGGTGGCCGGCAAGAGCTGCCGGTAAATAGAAGAAGCATCCGCCGTTGGCCATAACGCCGGTAAACCGCGCAGGATAATGGCCAGTAGTGGCGCGACCAGAAAGGCCGTGAAAATCGCCAGGAGCAGACCCGCTGAAAACCCTTGCCAAGGCCGTGCAAACAGAGGGACGGGGCGTGATAACCGACGGTTTGGCAGTACCGCGGTATCTAACCGTTTCCGGAAAACCAGCCACCATAGGCTGCCACAAATAACTAATTGAAGAATAGCGAACAGTGCGGCACGGGCGAAATCAAACTCGAAGCGAAGAGCCTGGTAGATGGCGACTTCCAGGGTGGTTGTTCCTGGCCCTCCGCCCAGAGTCATGATGATGGCAAAACTGGTGAAGCACAGCGTGAACACCAGTGCCGCCACGCCGGGCAGTACCGGTTTGATGGCGGGCCAGTGTACCGCACGCCACAGCCACCAGCCGCCGAGCCCAAGCTGAGAGGCGGTTCTCATTCGTGGCGCGGGTATGGAATCCAGAGCCTGCAACAGGATTCGGGCCGCCAGTGGCGCATTGAAGAACACGTGGGCGAGCAGAATGCCGTTCAGCCCATAAAGATTCCAACCATTTCCAGGAAGCCAAGTATTGAGCAGACCGGTTAACCAGCCCTGCCGACCAAACACCGCTATGATGCCTGAGACTGCCACGATAGTGGGTAAAACCAGACTCAACTCCATCAGCCGCAGAATCAATGTGCGACCAGGGAAGCCTTTGTAGCGGGCGAGGGCGGTCGCTACCGGGAGCGCCAGCGCCAGGCTTAACAGGACAGATAAAAAGGCCTGCCAAAGGGTAAATCGGACCACGCTCTGGAAATAGGCGCTTGCTAGCGTGCGCCCCAGATCCAGCTCACCGGCCTCCTGTAGTATGCTCCCCAAGCCAAGTGCCACGAGCAGCAATAGCCCGGTGCCGAGTAACAGGCCAGGCCAGATTTGCCAGCCAGGATGGCTGAAGGGGGCGGCTCTCGCGTGTGTTGGCATCACATTAGTCGGTCAGTGCATCAAGCCAGTCGTTCACCAACTGTCGGCGAATGGTGGCAACTGTCGCGGGGTCTATATACAGGGCTTCGGGTGGTGTAATCAGCTTGTCGAAAACGTCTGGCAATTCATCGCCAAGATCGACCGCCGGATACATCACATTCTTCAGTGGAATATGACGCTGGAAGTCCGCAGTCAGCATGAAGTCCAGAAACTCTCTGGCAAGTGTCTTGTTATCGGAGCTTTCCACCTGGGCGGCGACTTCCACCTGCAGGTAATGTCCTTCATTGAAACGGGCCGCCTGATAACGGGCAGTTTTGTCGATAGCCATGTGATACGCAGGAGAGGTGCTGTAAGAGAGGATCATAGGCGCTTCGCCATTCATGAATAGCGAGAAATAACCGTCACTCCAGCTTTGGGTGGTTGCGAGAATCTTGTCGCTGAGCTGCTGCCACTTTGCTGGCGCTTCATCACCATAGACGGCATGCATCCAGAGCAACAGGCCGAGTCCCGGTGTGCTGGTGCGCGGATCCTGAATAATGATCTTGAGATCGTCTGGCGCGTTGACCAGTTCTTCAAGGCTTGAGGGCGGCTCCGACAACTGCTCGGTATCGTAGACAAAGGCAAAATAGCCCCAGTCGTAGGGCACGAAAGTGTCGTCGTCCCAGTTAACAGGCAATGCCAGGCGTTCCAGTGATTGGCCGTGGCGGCCCAGAAGGCCGGTTTGCCGAGCGGTCTCCATGGTGCCGGTATCCAGCCCCAGAACCACATCTGCCGGAGTGGAGCTTCCTTCCAGCCGGAGCCTTTGCAGAATGTCTCCGCCGCTGTCCAATACGGTGTAGTTCAGGGAGCACCCGCATTGGGCTTCAAACGCCTCTTTAACCGCGGGCCCCGGGCCCCATTCGGCGGCAAAGGAGGGATGGGTATACACATTCAGGACGGTCGGTTCATCGGCGGCAACCATCAGCGGCAGCGACACGGCGAACAACGCGGGAATCAAGCGTGAAATCATACATTGGCACCTTGTTCAGTAGCGGGGGTGCCATGCCGCGAACACCACGAAAGGTGGTGACTCAATCCCTACGCCGGTATTAACCGGGTCAGGTTCCGCGGGTATGGTCTCAGCCCTCCAGGCACCCCGTTGAGTTGAGCCAATGCTATCACGCCGGAGCCACACCCCGGAATTCGTATGTTTGATTACTGCTTGTTTAATTTTTGTACGGCGATGACGGGTGTCTCATTTTTTATTGGTAGAATAGGGCATTTTTTGATCTGCGGATTTATGCAGCTTCTATCTGGTTGAGAGGTAAGTTTGATGCCCAAGCATCACAAACGACGAGGAATTTCTGCTCTGGTTGCAGGCGCGCTTTTTACCCTCGGGTTGTCGGCCGCAGGCCACGCCCAAACCGCGAACGATGATATGTTTGGACGTTTGGCTTCCGCGGCTCCCAAGCTCAGCCCGCAGGTTCTCGAAGCCGCACTCAAGGCAACCCGTTGCGCCATCAGCAATGGCACAGCCATGCCGGAGCGGCTGGCTGTGATCGACTTCTCTTTGCCGTCCTCGAAAGAAAGGCTGTGGCTGTTTGATCTGAACGAAGGAGAATTAATCCTTCGTGACCTCGTGGCTCACGGTAAAAACTCCGGTAATGCTGAGGCAACCGCATTTTCCAATATCGAGGGCAGTCACCAGTCCAGTATCGGCCTGTTCAAAGCCGCCGAATCCTATCGGGGGTCCCATGGCTATTCGTTACGCCTTGACGGACTGGAACCAGGGTTCAATGATCTTGCTCGTCAGCGGGCGATTGTTATCCATGGTGCAGACTACGTTCAGGACAGCTGGGTAACAAAGTACGGCAGAATCGGCCGTAGTCATGGCTGCCCGGCGGTAGACAATCAAATCATCAAAACCGTGGTAGACGAGCTCAAGGGCGGACAGCTGGTGTTTAAATACTATCCCGATCAGGAATGGCTCCAGTCCTCCAGTTACCTGAACTGCGATTCCGCCGGGCAGCTGGCTGGTGCGCGAAGTACCACAGCGGTGGCTGGGGATCGATCCTGAATCGTTGCTGGCTAAACTTTGTGCAGATTTTCAGTAAAAACAGAAAGTTGAAAAAAAGGTGTTGACGGCGAAGGCGGAATCCGTAGAATACGCAGCCGTTGACGAGGCAATGCCTCTGAAACATTAGAGCGGGAATAGCTCAGTTGGTAGAGCACAACCTTGCCAAGGTTGGGGTCGCGAGTTCGAATCTCGTTTCCCGCTCCAATTTCTCCAAGTCTCTCAATGCCTCCTGAGAGCAAAAGCCAGAATCCAGGCTTCCCCGGCGCGGTGGCAGAGTGGTTATGCAGCGGACTGCAACTCCGTGTACGCCGGTTCGATTCCGACCCGCGCCTCCATTTTTCTCCAATGTTTCCAACGGTTTGCAGCGATAAGAAATAGTTGCATTCTGCACCGAGAAAATTCCGAGAAAAATTTTCGAGGCCTGAATCCGGCCCATCCTGGGCGCCAAAACCTCGATTTCATCCCTCCAGATACTCAACTTCCTGACGAACTGCGTTACTTGCTGGCAGCCTTACCAATGTAGGTGAGCGTCGAGCGTGCGCGCTTCGGTGGCACCACCAGTCGGTAATGTTTGCGCATGGCCTCGGTTTCATGGCCGCCCTTGTCGTTCTCGCCCTGGCTGACGAACTCATCGGTAAGGCCTTTCTTGCGGAGGTTGCTAACCGGTATTTCTAACGAGGGGATAAAAGAAAGAGGCTGAAAGTGCTATAGTTTCAGGATCTTACATCGTTCACCAAGCACCAACAGCCGCTTTTAAAATGCTACCTGAAAAACTGAACTTCTCGCCACTCTCTGGTCGTCAAATTGAAGCCGATAAATGCCAGGGCTCCCCGGCCCGACTCAATGGGGAAAGGGACGTGTGTCCGGACGACAGCGGTTGATCGTTTATTAAGCAACTACGGCCGCAAATGCGCCGTAATGGCGGTAATCCGCACAGTCTGCGTATTCCAGACCAAGGT